>DATFVL010000067.1 GCA_035260325.1 Candidatus Methylomirabilota bacterium
CCCGCTCGATCCCCGCCAGCGCCTCGCGCTCGAGCCCGCGCTCGCCCTCGGAGGCCCGCAAGGCGCGCACCGTCGTCTCCAGCCCCCGCGGCTGCTCGTGGATCTCCTTCAGCATGAAGTGGGGGTAGCCCCCCTTCTCCGCCGCCGCCAGATCCCACGGGACCGCGGTCATCGCCCTCGTCACCGCCCGGCCGTCCCGCCCCACGATCCGCACGTCCCGCCCCGACAGCACCGCCAGCTCGCCGTCCTCCAGCACCATCACGTCGCGCGTGTACGGCAGCACCGCCGCCACGTCCGAGGCCAGGAACGCCCCGTGCGCTCCCACAGCCACCACGAGCGGCGCCCCGCCCTCGCGCACCCCCACCAGCGTCCCCGGCGCCTGGGCGCTCACGATCCCCAGCGCGTACGCCCCGTGCAGCGCCCCCGCCGCCCGCCGCGCCGCCCCCGCGAGCCCCTCGCCCGCGTAGCGCTCCAGCAGGTGGGCGATCACTTCCGTGTCCGTCTCGGACGCGAACCGATGGCCTTCGGCCTCGAGCGTGCGGCGAAGCGCCGCGTAGTTCTCGATGATCCCGTTGTGGACGACTGCGATGGATCCCGTGCAGTCCCGGTGGGGATGGGCGTTGCGATCCGACGGCCGCCCGTGCGTCGCCCAGCGCGTGTGCGCCACCCCGACCTGCGCCTTCAGCGGCTCGCGCGCCAGCACCCGCTCGAGCGCCGCGATCTTCCCCACGCTGCGCCGTACCTCGAGCCGCCCGTCCACGATCACGCCGATCCCCGCCGAGTCGTAGCCCCGGTACTCCAGCCGCCGCAGCCCGTCCATCAGGATGGGCACCGCATTCCCGTTGCCCGCATACCCGACGATTCCGCACATTAGGGGTGCTCGCTCCTGATCTACGCGGCGGCGCCGCTCGCGCTGACGTTCGTCATGGGGTCTTGCCGCGCCCGTTATACGTGGGGTCCTGGGGCTTTCACTATCGGTGCTTCCCCTGATTTGATTGAGGGGAATACCCCAAGTGCCTAAGTGATGTTCTGCGAAGAATCGGACCCGCGGGGGAACACTTCGGCGAATCTCGCTCGGGGAAATCCCCGAGATCTTCCGCCGAGACGCCATCCCAGGTATTCACCTGCAGCGAAATCCGGAAAACCCCCTCTTGAAGCCCGCAATCCTCGGGGAATACGCTTCGCTACCGAGAGGTTTCCCATGGATATCTTGACCACCGCCCCCCGAAGCTGCGTCCGTTGCGGTCAGGCGATCCGCAAGGGCGAGGAGACCGAGCTGAAGACGCCGACGCTAATATCCCCGCGCCGGTGGGCGATGGGATTCATCCACTCGCAGGTCGAGTACTGCGACAAGGCCCTCCAGCGGCACGCCGGGCCCAGGGAGTGGTCGAGACGGCGGATCTCGGACTCTAGTCTTTGAGGCCCCGAGGTCACCCGGCCGGACGGGCGGCAGCCCCGGCGAGACGACGAAAAAGCTCCTCGATGCTGCCCCCGTGCGGGTAGACTTAGAAATCCAGGTAAGGAGGAGCTCGGATTGTCAGGTGAAGCGACCTCCGGCAACAGCCCGCAGTCCCTCGTGATCGTCGTCCCAAGCGCCAAGCCAGACGTGTGGCAGTCGCTCCGCCACGCGCTCGACGACGAGTCGACGGTGCGGGTGATCCTGGATCGCCGCGTGAGGGACCGCCGAATCCTGACCGACATACGCGATCCCGAGCGGCGCCGCGCTGACCGGCGGCGCCGGTCCGACATGCAAGCCGAGCTCGGCACCGGTCGCTGGATCAGCACGCCCTGCGCGCCGGGATCGATCGACGTTCGCGATCCCGACGCGCGGGCCATCCTGTTCCTCTGCTGCAGCCATCACGTCGTCCCGTGCCAGCGCTGTCAGGACACGTACCGGCTCGGCTGGCTTCGTCGGGCGGATGCCGGGAGCTTCGCGTGTCCGCTGTGCGGGAGCGACCTGACGCCGACCGTCGTCGCCCACGCCCGGGCGTGCCGGTACTGGGCGAACCACTCCCCAGTAGAGGCCGCGACCGCCTAGGGCGCGCTCCCCTTGAGGCGCACGTCGTCCAGGGGCGCCGACCACGGGTACGGGTCGATCAGCATGAGCGCGGGCTCCGCGACACGCGGCCCGATCCCGCTCGGCCAGATGTAGACGTAGAGGGGCCCGATCCTCACGCGCTCGTGGACGATCCGCTGGATCTGGTGCAGCAACGCTTCGCGCTTTCGGCGATCCGTCTCCTGGGCCTGCTGCCGGTAGAGCGCGTCGACGTCAGGATAGCCGCCGTAGGCGTAGGCGCCGTCACTCGGCACGACTTCCGACATACGTGAGGCGGCGTTGCCGTACAAGGCACTCGTGCAGACACACACCCCGCGCAGCTTCTTCGCCAACAACGCAGCGAAATACGCCGCGCGCTCCATGGGCCGCATCCGGAGCCTGATGCCCACGGCTCCGAGGTACCCCACGATCGCCTCGCCCACCGAGAAGTACGGTGGAAGCTGGTGGAGCTCCCCGGCGTCGAACCCGTTGGGATACCCGGCCTCGGCCAGGAGCCGCTTCGCCCTCGCGGGATCGTAGGGGTACGGCTCGATCGGCAGCGCGAACTCGAACTGGAGGGGGACGAAATTCCCCGCGGGCTTCGAGGCCCCGAGCGTCTCGGCGTCGCTCAGCGCCCAGCGGTCGATGGCGAGGTTGGCGGCCAGCCGCACGCGCCGGTCGTGCCAGGGGGATTTCGGATCCCACTGGTCGAGAAAATCCAGGAAGTGAATCCCGATCCCGCCGGAAAATGCCAGCCTCAGGTTGGGATCGCGCTTCACCTCCTGCGCCTGCAGGACGTCCAGGAGGTAGGCGATGTCGACTTCACCTCGCTTCAGCATGGCCATCCGCGTGGTGGGCTCGGGGACGCTCTTGAAGACCAGCCGCTTCACCGATGGCACCTTACGCCAGTAGCCCTCGAAGGCCTCCATGACCAGCTCAATGCCCGGTGTGCTGCTCACGAACTTGTAGGGCCCGAGGCCCACGGGTTGCTTCAGGAACCCCTCGTTCCCCACGCGCTCGACGTACTTCTTGGGCACGATCCAGCCCGCCCCGGACACGAGGCTGCCGTAGAACGTCATGAAGTCGGGCCACGGCTCGTGCAGCTGGAAGCGCACCCGGTACGGATCGACGATCACCACCTCCTTGACCTTCTCCCGGAGGATCTTCGCTCCCTTCGCGCGGTAGAAGCTGAACCTCACGTCCTCCGCGGTGAAGGGATCGCCGTTGTGGAATTTCAACCCCTCGCGGAGCTTGAACTCGTAGACGCGCTGATCCGCGCTGAGCGTCCAGGACTCGGCGAGGCAGGGCGCCATGAGATTGCCGGGCATGGGCTTCACGAGCGCGTCGTGGATGGCGTAGAGCACCCAGAACGGGGTGATCTGGCCCAGCACCTCGCCCGGATCGAACCAGACGGGTGAGAGCGTCACGTAGAGCGCCCAGCGCATCTCGCCCTCAGGCTGGCGCTGGGCCCCCGCGTCGCCGACGAGACCGCCCACGAGGAGAATGCACGCCAGGACCACCCGGACGACCGTGCGACGCGGAATCCCCACGATCATGTCGCTCCCCTCGTCTCGGCCCCACCCGCGAGCTGCCGCGCGATCAGGTGGGCGTAGAGTCCACCCCGATCCAGGAGCTCGCGATGGCCGCCGCTCTCCGCCACCCGCCCGTCCTCGAGCACGATGATGCGGTCGGCGTTCCGCACCGTCGAGAGCCGGTGAGCGATCACCATCGTCGTGCGGTTCTTCGTGAGCACGTCCAGGGCGCCGCGGACCGCCTGCTCGCTGACCGCGTCGAGATGTGAGGTCGCCTCGTCGAGGATCAGGATGGGCGCGTCCTTCAGAAAGGCCCGCGCGATGGCCACACGCTGGCGCTGGCCCCCCGAGAGCTGGGCCCCGCGCTCGCCCACGACCGTCTCGAGCCCGTCGGGCAGCCCGGCCACGAACTCCGTGAGGGCGGCGCACTCCGCCGCCGCCGCGAGCTCCCGCTCGGTCGCGCCGGGCCGGGCGAGCAGAATATTGTTCCGCAGCGTGTCGTTGAAGAGATAGGTGTCCTGCGCGACGAGCGCGATCCGATGGCGCAGGTCGTCGAGCCCGTACTCCCTGAGATCGTGGCCATCCAGCCGGACCATGCCCTCGTCGGGATCCCAGAACCTGAGCAGGAGGCTCGCGACCGTCGTCTTGCCGGCGCCCGAGGGGCCGACCAGCGCCACCGTGCTCCCGCGCGGCACCGCGAGCGACACCTCGGAGAGCGCGCGCCGGCGGCGCCCCGGATACGTGAAGCTCACCCGCGCCATCTCGAGCGCGGGCGGCGACGCCGTGGCGGCGGAGGCGCGCACGCCGGGGCCGTCGGTCACGGGCAAGGGCTCGGCGTGCACGGCGCGGACCCGACGCGCGGCGCCCAGCGTGTCGGCGAGCTGCCGTCCCACCTGGGCGATCTCCCAGACCGGCACGAAGGCCGACATGGCGAGGAGCGTGAGCAGCGGGAGGATCGCGGCGTCGAGGCGGCCGGCGTCCGTGAGCAGCATGCCCGTGCCGACGACGGCGAGCCCGCCGAGTCCCGTCGCCACCTCCTGGAGCGAGGTCTGCACGGCCAGGTCGTGGAGGAAGGGCATGCGGACGCGCAGGTACTCCTGGGCCTTCGCCGCGAACTCCTCGCCCCGCGCCCGCACCTGGCGGAAGGCGACGATCTCCGCGAGCCCCTGCACCGAGTCCACCGAGTGGGCCGTGAGGTCCCCCGACACCTCGCGCGCGCGCGACCCGAGCCGGTCGATGCGGGCGCGGCCGAGCACGGGCGTCAGCGCGGCCCAGGCGAGGAACGGGAGCAGCGCTGCCGACAGCGGCCAGCCGAAGGCCGCAAGCGTCACGAGGACGCCCACGGGCACCAGCACCGCGACGAAGGCCGGCGTGATCGTGTGGGCGAAGAAGTACTCGATCAGCTCGACGTCGTGAGTGGCGACGCCGACGAGGTCGCCGGTGCGGTGCCGCGTGAGGTAGGCCGGCGCGAGCGCGTCGAGCTTCCGGAACATGTCGAGCCGCATGTCGGCGAGGAGGCGGTACGCCATGTCGTGGGCGAGCCACGACTCGAGCCAGTGGAGGAGCCCCGCGAGCGGCGCCGCGAGCGCGAGCGCGACCAGGAGCCCGCCGAAGGGCGACCCGTTCTTCACCGCGCGGACGACGAGCGCGCTCAAGACTCCCACCCCGATCAGCGCCACCACGCGCGCCACGCCGAGGACGAACGTGAGCGTGAGCCGGGCGCGGTAGCCCGCGACCATGCCGAGCAGGCTCTTGAGCACCGCGGGCCAGCCCACGCCCTCCGCTCTGAGGATCGCGTCCACGGGCTCGGCGGACGCCCCCGGCGCGTCCTCGTCCGGCTCCGCAGCGGCCGCGTGACCCGGCCGCGCGAGGAGCTCGCCGGGCCCGGCGCCGTCCTCGACCTGGCCGGTCATCAGCCGGTGATAGGCGCCGCCGCGGGCCATGAGCTCGGCGTGGCTCCCGCTCTCCACCACCCGTCCCTCGTCGAGGACGAGGATCCGGTCGGCGCCGATCACGCTCGACAGCCGGTGGGCGAAGATGAGCGTGGTCCGGCCCTCCATGAGCCGGTCCAGCGCCTGCTGGATCACCGCCTCGTTCTCGGCGTCCACGGCGGAGAGCGCCTCGTCGAGGATCAGGATCGGCGCGTCGCGCAGGAGGGCGCGCGCGATCGCGATCCGCTGGCGCTGGCCCCCGGACAGCCGCACGCCGCGCTCGCCGACGACGGTCGCGTATCCCTGCGGCAGCCGCGCGATGAACTCCTCGGCGTTGGCGGCGCGCGCGGCGGCGTCGAGTTCGGCCTGGCTCGCGTCGGGGTTTCCCATCCGGAGGTTCTGCTCGACGGTGCCGTGGAAGAGATAGGTGTCCTGGCTCACCACGGCGATCAGGCCGCGGAGCTGGTCCAGGGTGAGCTCGCGGAGGTCGTGGCCGCCGATCGCCACGCGACCGCGCTCGGGATCGTAGAACCGGAGGAGCAGCCGGGCGACCGTGGATTTGCCCGCCCCGCTCGGTCCGACGATCCCGACGCGCTCGCCGGCCTTGACCTCGAACGAGAGGCCGTCGTGCGCGGCGCGGCGGCCGCCCGGGTAGGAGAACGTCACGCTCTCGAAGGCCACCGTGGGCGCGAGGGCGGACGCGTCGAGCCGCGGCGCCGCGCGGTCGTGGACCCTCGGCTCGGCGTCGAGGATCTGCAAGATGCCGCGCGCGGCCGAGATCCCGAGCATGCCCTGGTGCAGGACCACACGCAGCTCGCGCAGCGGGCGGAACACCTCGACGCCCAGCATCAGCACGATCAGGAGCGCGGACAGCTCCATCTCCCCTGCCCGAACCCTGAAGGCGCCCCAGCCGAGCGCCGTCGCCGCGCCCACGGCCATGCCCGTGTCGGTGATACCGCGGGCGAGCGTGTTGGTGCCGAGGACGCCCATGGTGCTCTGGAAGAGCGCGCGCCCTTTTTCCGCGAGGAGCCGCCCCCGCGCGGCGCCCTGGCCGAAGGCCTTGAGCGTGGCGAGGCCCTGGAGCGAATCGAGGAACTCCGCGCCGAACGCCGCGTACGCTTTCTGGCGCGCGAGGCTCGCCCGGCTGTCCTGCCGGTGCCAGGCCGCCGGCGCGATCAGCGTCACGAGCGCGGCGACGAGCAGGACGAGGGCGATCGGGAGATCCACGAACGCCACGAAGGCGAAGATGAGCACCGGCGTGAGCACGGCGACGGCGAGCTGCGGGAGGTACTGACCGAAGTAGATCTCGAGCTGCTGGACGCCCTCGACCATCGAGAGGATCACGTCGCCGGTCCGGGAGCGCGTGAAGTGGGCGGGGCCGAGCGCGGTGATGCGATCGTAGATCGCGCGGCGGAGGACGCCCTGCACGACGGCCGCGGTGCGGTGCGCCGCCATCGTGCGCCAGTAGTCGAGCGCGCCCCGGAGGACCACGGCCGCCGCGGTGAGGGCCACGAGCGGCAGCACGGCGCGCGGCGGCCGGCCCGCGATGATGCGCGCGAGCACCAGGCCGAAGAGCGCGAGCCGCGCGGTGCCCGCGGCCACCGCGAGGAGCCCGAGCAGCACGGTGCCCAGGATCCGCAGCCGCACGCCGCGCGTGAAGGCCCAGAGCCGGCGGTCGAGGTAGATGGGCGGGGTGTCCTCAGCGGGCGGGCGGCGCGTCGACCACCCGGATGTCGTGCTTCTTCACCTCACGGATCCGCGGCCCCGGTGTCAGACCGCCGACGACGAGAACCCCTGCGAGCAGCCATGCCACGTTCGGTTTCATGCCTTCCTACATACCGCTTTACCGGAAAACTTTCCAGGCACTTTCCCTCGGCGCGTTCGAGGAAAAGCCCCGCTGGGCGTGGACCGTCCCCCGGCGCTACGCTCGGGGGCGAGACGACGATGCGCGAAGGACAGGCACTGCGAGTCACGGGCGTGGCCCCGGGCATGATCGTCCTCGAGATCGGATGGCGCGAGCACTACGACTCCCTCGGCGCGCAGGCGGGCGACGTCGTCGTGGTGCAGAAGGAATCGCTCGTCCACGGCGACATCCTCGTGGCGACGGCGTGCCGCTGCCGGCTGCTCCTCCTCGCGAGCTAGCGGCTCCGAGACCGCGCGAGCGCGGGAGCAGCCGACAGACTCCGACGCGAAATCCGCCGGCCGGTGACGGACTGGTTAGAGCTTCGCGCGCCGGGCCTGTCTCCGCTTGAGGATCCGCTTCCTCACCCTGAGCCGCTTGTCGAGCGCCTTGACCTCCCGCTTCACGCGCGCGATCTGCGCGTCGAGTCTGGCCCTTCGTCTCCGGAGTTGAGCTTGAGCGCGCCTGGTACGAGCCTTCGTCACGGGCTGCCTCCTCCCTCGGTCACGCCTCCACCTGGTGGACGAACTCGATGATCCTCTCGATCGCCCGCGCGGCTGCGGGCGACCCCGGATTCCGCGTGATGAACCCCTCGGTCTCGCCCTCGAGCAGCTCGAGCTCGACCCGGCCGCCCGCCTTCCTGTATTGGGCGACGAAGCGGTCAAGGTCGGGCCGGGGGTGCGCCACGTCGCGGGTTCCCTGCAGATAGAGCGCGGGCGGTAATTCGACACGCTCGCCGCGCTCGAGGGCGAGCACCGGGTTGCCCTCGGCCATCGCGTCTTCGGTCAGCCAGTACTGGTCGTGGGAGGGCAGCACCCGGTCCACGACCTCGGGGTACGGCTTCCCGCCCTCCTTCAGTTTCTTCGCATAGCGGTAGCGCGCGAGCGGATCGATGACGGGCCAGCAGAGGACGACGTAGCTCACGCGGGCGTCCACCGTCGGGCCGCCGGCCGGAAGCGGGATTGCCGCGTAGCGGGGGTCGCCCGGCCGCATGGCGACCAGCATGGCCTGATGGGCGCCGCTCGACGTGCCCATGACGCCGATCGCGTCGGGACGCCCGCCGAGGTCCCGGGCCCGCGTCTTGATCCAGCGGATCGCGTAATTGATGTCGGCCACCGACGCGGGGTACGGCGCCACGGGCGGCATGCGGAAGTCGAGCGCCGCCACCACCACGCCGCTCTTCGCGAGCGGCTCGTTGATGACGGTATCGTTGAGCCGGTCCCCGCGGCACCACGCGCCGCCGTGCAGCTCGGCGACGAGCGGGAACGGTCCGGCCCCGCGCGGCTTGAAGAGACGGGCCAGGAGCGGCCGGTCCCCGTGGCGGACGTACTCGACGTCTTCGACGTCGATCGCGTGGGTCGCTGTCGCGCGGGTCGCCATGATGGCCTCCTCCACCTTTCGCCGGCTCACTTGAGGGCCGGCATCACCTCGTGGGTCAGGATACGCAGGGTCCGCCGCATCTGCTCCACCGAGAGGAGGCCGCCCGGGTTCAGCTCGGCCACGATGCCGCTGAGCCCGAGCTCTTCCCTCACCCGTTTGAGGCGATCGATCAAGCCCGCGGCCGTGCCGAACGCGACACGAGTCTCGAGGATGTCCTCGTACGTCAGGTGGGTGAGCTTCTCGAGCCGCGCCCGCCGCCGATCGGCGGGTCCGGTGTCACCGCGCCCGATGCCCGATCGGGTCAGCTCGGCGTGGCGGCGGAAGAAATACGTGATGTTCTCGTGGGGCTCCTCGAAGGCCTCCTTCTCCGTGGGCGCGGCGTAGACGGGGATGCGGAGGCAGACGTCGCCGTCGCCGGCGTGCCCGGCCTCCCGCCAGGCCGCGCGGTACGCCCCGAGGTGGCCCCGGAGCTCCGGGATGTCCACGTCGCGGAGCCCGACGAAGAGCGGCAATCCGGCGCGGCCGACGAAAGGGAACGTCTCCACCGAGTTGGCGGCCATCCGCATGGGCGGATGGGGGAGCTGATACGGCCGGGGCCCGACCGTGACGTTCTCGAACCGGTAGAACTTCCCCTGATAGCTGAACGGCCGGCCCTTCCACGCCTCCCGAATGATCTGGAGGGCTTCGACGAAGCGCTCCTGGCTCTCGGCGTAGGGAATGCCGAGCGCGTCGTACGCGCGCGGGGAGCCGCTGCGACCGATCCCGAAGTCGAAGCGCCCCTCGCTCAACTGGTCCACGGTCGCGACGTCCTCGGCGATCCGCAGCGGGTTGCTCAGCGGAAGGACCTGGATCGCCGTGCCGACGCGGACACGCCGCGTGCGGGCGGCGATGAAGCTCGCCAGCGCGATCGGCGACGAGAGCACCGAGCGCGACGGGTTGAAGTGGATCTCGCCGAGCCACACGCCGTCGAGACCCCAGGCCTCCGACGCGTCCACGAGGTCGAACGTCTCGCGGAACCACTCGGCCTCGCCGCTCCCCCGCCGCGCCTCCTCGATGAAGATCCCGAAGTCCATGGGTCTAGGGGCCCTTGAGCCGCATGTCCTCGTAGGACGGCCAGATGCTCAGGGGCACCAGGTTGATCGTGTGGTCGGCGAGGCGCGGCCCGATCCCCATCAGCGCGCGGAAGTCCATGACGGGCGCGAACATCACGCGATCGATGGTGAGCTGCTGGATGCGATGGAGCAGGGCCTCGCGCTTGGCCTGATCGCGTTCCCGGGCCTGCTGCAGGAACAGCTCGTCGATATCGGGATATCCGCCGTACGCGTAGCTCCCCTTCGAGTAGATGAACTCCTGGACGCGGGTCGCCGCGTTGCCCGAGTTTCCCACGGCGGTGATGAACAACCCGTGCAGCTTCTTCTCCCGCCAGGAGGCGTAGAACATGGCGCGCTCGATCGTCCGCATCTTCACCTTGATGCCGACCGCGTTCAGATAGTTCACCACGGCCTCGGCCGTCGTGAAGAACGGCGGGATCGGCACGAGCTCGCCGGCGTCGAAGCCGTTGGGGTAGCCGGCCTCGGCGAGGAGCTGCCTCGCCTTCTTCGGATCGTACGGCGGCGGCGACACCTGCAGCGCGAAGTCCATCACGCGCGGGACGATCACGCCGGCCGGCGGGCAGAACCCGAGACACGCGGCCTCGCTGATCGCCTTGCGGTCCAGGGCGAAATTCACCGCCTGGCGCAGGCGCTTGTCGTGCCACGGCGATTTCGGATCCCACTGGTCGGCGAACTCGACCCAGAAGATCGACGCGTGGCGCGTCGCCACGAGCTGAAGACGCGGGTCGCGCTTCACGTCTTCCGCCTGCGGGCCATCGAGCGCGACGGCGATGTCGGCCTCGCCGTTCTTCAGCATCACCACGCGCGTGGTGTCTTCGGGGACGCTCTTCATGACCAGCCGCTTGACGTAGGGCACGCGGCGCCAGTACGCCGTGTTGGCTTCCAGGATCACCTCGACGCCGGGCGTGTGGCTCACGAACTTGAAGGGCCCGGCGCCGATCGGATGCTTCCTGAAGCCCTCGTCCCCGACCTGCGTCATGTACTTCTTCGGCACCACGATCGCCGCCGCCGTGGCCGTCGTCCCGTAGAACGTCATGAAGTCGGGCCACGCCGCTTTCAGCCGGAAGCGCACCGTCAGGGGATCGACGACCTCCACGGCCTCGACGCGCGCCTGCAGCTCCTTGGCCCCGGCGCCCTTGTAGCGCTCGAAGCTGAACTTCACGTCCTCGGTGGTGACGGGGTCGCCGTTGTGGAACTTGAGCCCGCGACGGAGCTTGAACTCGTAGACGAGGCCGTCAGCGCTCTCCGTCCACGACTCCGCGAGGCTCGCGCCCATCTTCTGATTCGGCATCGGGCGGACCAGCGCGTCGTGGATCGCGTAGAGCAGCCCGAAGGGTGTGATCTGGGGCGGGGCGGTCGACGGATCGTACCAGGAGGGAACGATCGTCACGTGCCACGCGATGATCACCTCGCCCGCCGGCTGACCGGCCGCCTCCCGGCCCGCTCCGAGGACGAGCGCGGTGGCGACGAGCAGCAGGATGCCAACCCGACGTGGGCTCATGTCCCCCTCCCCTCCCCTCCATCACGGCAGGCGCCGAGCTCGGGACGCCAACGCGCCCGAGAATCTGCTCAAAGCATGGCCGCGTCAAGTGGTCACGACGGCCGCCCCGGGGTCCGGCTCAGCGCGGCCGTCCGGCGCGGAGCACCCGGCCGGGGAGCGCCCCGGTGTGCTTGCCGTGGTCCAGCACGACCTCGCCGCCGACGACGACGTACTCGACGCCCTCCGCGCCCTGCACCCGCCGCGGCGCGCCGTTCGGCCCGTCGTGGGAGATCTCGTCCTCTCGCACGCCGATGCGCGCGAGATCGAAGACCACGAGGTCCGCCGCCAGCCCCTCGCGCACCAAGCCGCGATCGTGCAGACCCATGATGCGGGCGGGCTGGAACGTGTACCGGCGGATGGCGTCCTCGAGGCTCAAGAGCCGACGCTCGCGGACCCACTGCCCGAGGACATAGCTCGACTCGCCGGCGGTGCAGAAATTCGTGTTCAGATGCGCCCCGGCATCCGACTGGGAGGGCATGGCGTGGCCGGTCTTCACGAACTCGGCGAGCGAGACGTCCTCCTCGGGCGAGCGCGTCAGGAGCTGGAACTCCGTCTCGAGCCTCTCCTCAAGCGCCAAGTCGAGCATCACGTCGGCGACGTGCTTTCCCTGCTCCTGCGCGAGCTCGGCGAGGCCGCGGCCCTCCAGCGCCCGGTTCTTGGGGAGGACCGCCTTGCTCACGACGATGCCCGACCATTTGATGAATCGGCCGGGCACCCCCGGCCGACGCCGCTGGCGCGTGAGCGCCGCCTCGCGCAGCTCGGCGCGCTTGTCCGGGTCGGCCAGGACGCGGAGGCGGTCCTCGAGGCGCAGCGCCATCACGATGTCCCACACGTCGAGGTTGGCGAAGAACGTGGTCTTCTTCAGCGTGAATTTCGGGTTGAAGGGGATGACCCGCAGCAGGGCGTAGAGCTGCGCCCCGTCCCGAGCCGCGCGCTCCACGTAATCCCGAGGCTCAGCGTCGAACGTCAGGAAGAAGACCGGCCGGCCGCTGGTCAGCGCCACGTCGAGGAGGTGTCGCTTGTCGGCCTCGTCGGGCTGGGCGGCGCCCGGAGGCAGGATCTCGATGACGCCGCGGTTGAACTCACCGAGCGTTCGGCCCAGGGCCAGGCGCTCGTCGTTCGCGGCGAGCCGGGTCGGGACCGGCTGGCCCTTCGGGCCCGCGTGCGTTGGCGAGACCGTGGTGCTCCAGCCCCAGGCGCCGGCCTCGAGCGCCGCGCGGAGGAGGCTCTGCATGGTCGCGATCTCGTCGGACGTGGCGGCCCGCTCCCATGCCGCCTGCCCCATCGCGGAGAGCCGCAGCGGATTGTGGCCGACGAGCGGCATCATGTTCACGCCGAGCCCGTGATCGATGGCGTCGAGGAACTGGTCGAAGGTCTCCCAGCTCCAGCGCAGCACCGCCGCGAGCGACGCGACGGGCAGGTCCTCGACGCAGCAGAAGGTGGCGAGCATTTCCTCGCGGTGCTCCGGCCTGAGCGGCGCCAGGGTCAGTCCGCAGTTCCCCGTCAGGACCGTCGTGACACCGTGCCAGATGGACGACGTGCAGAGCTTGTCCCAGAAGGGCTGGGCATCATAATGCGTGTGGAGATCGATGATCCCCGGCGCCACGAAGAGACCGTCGGCGTCGATGGTCGTGGCCGCCGCGCCGCGGATCTTACCGATCTCGGCGATCCTGCCCCCCGCGATCGCGACGTCGGCGCGGTAGCGCGAAAAGCCCGTCCCGTCCACCACCATGCCGTTCTTGATGATCAGGTCGTACGCCATGACTCCCCTCGCAGGCTAGGGTTCAAGTTAGAGTTTGTAGAGCCGCGCGCAATTGTCCCACAACACCGGCTGGGTCAGCCTCAGTTGCAACTCCTCTCAAGAAACGGAATCCGGAATAGTGAGTACGAGTAAAGGTAGCTGACCCCGTACTGAAGAGAAAGACCTTGCCCACCCCCTTGAGCTGGCCGATGTAGAACGTGTCCAGGCACACCAACTCGCCGGGCTGCTGCGCCCCGACGTGGCGCGTCCGACCGTGGCGGGCCCGCCAGAGCGCGCGGCGCGTCCGCTCGGTCAACAGCCCGACCGTGCGAACCGCCTCATGCTCGAGGACCGTGAGTCGCGCCCGGCGCGTCGCCACGCCCGCCCGGCGCAACACCCGCTGCACAGTGCTCGGCGCGACGCGGAGCTGCCAGCGATGCGCCAGGTCGGCGGCAATGCGTCCACAGCCCCAGGTCCCCGCACTGAGCGCGACGCTCAGGATCAGCCGCTCGACCGCGGGCGCCAGCTGCACCGGCCGGCCCCGCTGGGCGTGGTGGCGGCGCGGATGCAGGCCGTCGGTCCCATAATGCTCGAGGCGCTTCCGCCAGCGGTAGAACACCGTGCGGGAGATCCCCACCTCGCGGCAGGCCGTGCTCACGCCTGCCTCTTGCGCACGCCGCATGACGCGCAGCCGCAGTCCGAGTATGCTGTCGTCCAGGGTCATCGGTCGATCCTCCCAAAGTGCTCCCTTGCAGGGGGTTGTCACTCTGGGAACGATAGGCCAGATGGCCCTCTTCGTTTCGGCGAACCGTGGGCTACTGACGCCGGGGGGCACAACGCTTTGATACCGAGTGAGGTAGGGAGTCCCCCTTCCACATCTGCCGTGCGTCTCTACTGCAAGTCTCGCTCGTTCCCGCCTGTTGGCACCTCGATCTTCGAAGATCGGTTGATCCCATTTGACCTGCCCCCCGAAAACTGGTCCACCAGCGATGAGAGTCCGCTCGGCTAAGATGCCTGCCGGGAGGGCGGCGCATGAAGCGCAAGCGGTTCAGCGAGGAGCAGATCATCGGCGTGTTGAAAGAGGCGGCGGCGGGCGCCAAGACGTTGGACCTGTGCCGGCGGCACGGCCTCAGCGAGCAGACGTTCTATCGGTGGAAGGCCAAATACGGCGGGCTCGAGATCGCCGAAGTGCGGCGCCTGCGCCAGCTCGAGGATGAAAACGGCCGCCTGAAGCGCTTGGTGGCGGACCTCACCCTCGATAACCAGGCACTCAAGGGGCTCCTCGCAAAAAACTTCTGACGCCTGCGGCGCAGCGCAACGCGGTGCAGGCGGCGAGGACCGAGTACGGGCTGAGCGAGCGGCGGAGCTGCGCGTTGGTGGGTCTGCGGCGCTCCACGTGTCGGTACACGCCGCGGCGGGATCCCGCCCGGGCGCTGCGCGCGCGACTGCACGCCCTGGCGGCGCAGCGGCGGCGGTTCGGCTATCGGCGGCTCACGGTGCTGTTGCGACGCGAAGGACTGCGCGTCAACCACAAACGCGTCTATCGGCTCTATCGCGCCGAGGGCTTGGCGGTCCGCCGGCGGAAGCGCAAGCGCTGCGCGCGGGTGGTGCCGGCGCCGCTCGTGCCGGCCACGCGGATCAATCAGCGCTGGGCGATGGATTTCATGAAGGACCAGTTGACGACGGGGCGCGCGTTTGGCGTGTTCAACCTCCTCGACGAGTTCAGCCGCAAGGCGTTGGCGAGCGAAATCGACACCTCGCTGCCGGGCGCCCGTGTCGTGCAGGCGCTGGAGCGCGTCGCCGACACCCGCGGCACGCCCGCCGAGCTCGTCGTCGACAATGGCCCCGAGTTCATCGGCAAGGCGCTGGACGCGTGGGCCTGGGCGCGCAGCGTCCGGCTGCACTTCATCGACCCGGGCAAGCCGGTGCAGAACGCCTACATCGAGAGCTTCAACGGCCGCTTCCGCGACGAATGCTTGAACGAGTCGTGGTTCACCACGCTGGCCGATGCGCGAGGCACCATCGAGGCCTGGCGGCTGGACTACAATACCCAGCGGCCCCACAGCTCGCTCGGCGATCGCACGCCGGACGAGTTCGAGCGGTTCACCATGAACCGGGCATCCGAGCCGACGCTCTCATCGTGACTGGACCAAAGATGGGGGGCAGGTCACGACCACACTGCCGAGCGGATCGTTGATCGAGAAAAAGCTTCCGTCGAGATTCGTGATGCTAAGCATCTCGTCTACTGCGAGCGATCGCAGATAGCTCGTCGTCGCGCGTGACGCGAGCTGCTGGACAATGTCGGCACCGTCGTAGAGGAACTGAGTCGGCACGCCATTCACCGTCTTGGCCAGTCGTAGACCGAAGGCGTACGCAAATGTCGCGAGCGTGCCCGGAGTCTCGATGCCGACTAGTCGGTCGCGCGCGTCCCAGGTGAAGGTCGTTCGCCTGGGTGGGATCGGTCAGCGCGGTAAGGTTGCCGTTGGCGTCAGATGTCATCTGCGCGTCGCCAAAGACGCGCTGCCGGTTGGCGGCGTCGTACACGGCGCTCGCGACCGCGTTCGGCAAGAGCGTGCGCGCAAAGCTGCCCGCGACCCTGAAACGATTGCCCGCGGCGTCGTAGCCATACGTCAGGCTCCCGAGGTCGCCCGCGTCGTTGCGATAGATCAGCGCGGTGAGCGGCGACGCGACGTCGTACTGGTACTCGGTGTTCAAACCGTTGGGCAGCGTCAGCAGCGTCCGCCGGCCAGCGTCGTCGTACTGGAGCCCGACGGCCTGCGTGCCCTGGAGGATCTGGGTCAGGCGCGAGGCCGCGTCGTAGGCGTAGGTCGTCGGTACGACGCCGGGGACGTCGAGCCGGGTCCGCCGCCCGAGGGCGTCGTACTGGTAGCCGACGGTCCCCAGCGTC
>DATFVL010000068.1 GCA_035260325.1 Candidatus Methylomirabilota bacterium
GCCGCTCGAGCTCGTGCGTGTTCCGCACGGCGATCGCGGCCTGGGAGGAGAAGAGCGCCAGCAGCTCGAGGTCGTCCTCGGTCGGCTCGACGCGCGTCGGCGTCTCGATCACCAGGGCGCCCGCCGGCCCGCGCCGCACCACGAGCGGCGCGGCCACGATCATCCCCGCCTCGGCGTCGCCCTCGGCGGGCGGCTGGCTGATGGGTGCGCCCTTCTCCATCGCGAGGCTCGCCGCCGCCTCGAGCCGGCGCCATGACGGCGGCGCCGTGCCGGCGCTCGCCATCGGCACGAGGCGCCCGTGCTCCAGCTGGAACACGACGCAGCGCTCGGCCTCGGTGGCCTCGACCGTCGCCTGCGCCACCGCGTCCAGCACGCGCTCCATCACGCCGGAGGACGCGAGCGTCTGGCCCACGGTCAGGAGCCGCTCGCGGTCGCGCGCCCACCGGCGCGTCGCCAGCGCGCGCTCGATCTTCGAGCGGAGCTCGTCGCGCGCGAACGGCTTGGTGAGGTAGTCGAAGGCACCGCGCTGGACCGCCTCGACCGCGTTCTCGATCGTGCCGTGCGCCGTCATGATGAGCACCGGCATCCGCGGCTGCCGCTCGCGGAGCGCCTCCATGAGCTCGACGCCGTCCATCGGCTGCATCCGGAGGTCGACGAGCGCCAGGTCGAAGCGCTGGCCCTGGGTGACCTCCAGCACCCGGCGCGGATCGTCGAGCGCGGTGACGTCGAAGTTCATCGCCTGGAGGCGCATCTCGAGCACGTCGAGGATGCCGCGGTCGTCGTCCACCACGAGCACGCGCCGTTTCATTTCGTGTTGCGCTTCTCCAGACGCAGGTCGATCTCCTTGAGGCGCTCGAGGTCCTCGCGGACCCTGGCGAGCTCCTGCCGGAGCCGCGCGATCTCGGCGCGCGTCGAGACGACCGCGGCGGCCGTCTCGCGGCTCATCCGCGCGCGCCCCGCCGCCGAGTCGCCGGCGTGGGCGGCGAGGAACTTGTCGTACGCGGCGACGGCCGCCTCGTAGTTGCCCTGCTCCGCGAGCCGGTCGGCCTTCGCGAGCATCATCGCCGACGGGCGCGCGAACGGCCCCGACGCGCAGGCCGGAAGCGCGAGCAGCAGCGGCAGGACGAGCCAGGCGCGTCTCATCCGCGGGGCAGGAGCACGCTGAAGCGGCTCCCCTTGCCTTCCTGTGATTCGACCGTCACGCGGCCGCCGTGGGCGAGGGCCACGCCCCGGACGATCGCGAGCCCGAGGCCCGTGCCGCCGCGGTCGCGGTGGGCCTGGCGGTACGAGTCGAAGATGTGCGGGAGCTCGGCGGCCGGGATCCCGACGCCCGTGTCCTCGACCTGGAGCTCGAGCTCGGGGCCCGCGTCCACGAGGCGCACGACGACGCGGCCGCCGGCGGGGGTGAAGCGGATGGCGTTGCCGGCGAGGTTGACGACGACCTGGAGCAGGCGCCCCTCGTCGCCGCTGCAGCGGAAGTCCGCGCCGACCAGCTCGCGCTCGAGGACGACGCCCGCGGCCTCGGCGCTCGGGTGGAGCTCCTCGACGGCGCGCCCGAGGAGCCGGTCGAGATCGAGCGTGGTCCGCTCGAGGGGCACGAGCCCCGCGCGGAGCCGCGAGATCTCGAGGATCTGGTTGACGAGCTGCAGCAGCCGGTCCGTGCTCCCGCCGATGATCTCGACGAGGCGCGCCTGCTTCTCGGTGAGCGGGCCGGGGAAGCCCTCGCGCAGGAGGTCGGCGGCGCCGCGGATCGAGGTGAGCGGCGAGCGCAGCTCGTGCGAGAGCGTCGCGAAGAACTCCTCCCTGGTCTCCGCCATCTGGCGGAGCTGGGCGGCCATCGAGTTGAACGAGCGCGCGAGCTGCCCGATCTCGTCGTTGCTCTCCACCGGCAGCGGCTCGCGGAAGGAGCCCGCGGCGACCCGGGCGGTCGCCTCCGAGAGCGTCTCGAGCGAGCGCGTCATCCCGTAGGCCACGAGCCCGCTCGCGAAGAGCGCCAGGCCCACGGCCGCGCCGAGGGCGACCAGCACCGCCGTCCACGTCCGCACCTCGAGCTGCGCGGCCTCGGCCTGCGCGGCGAGCCCGCGGGCGTGGGTCGCGTCCATCAACTCGTCGAGGCGCGCCTCGACCCGGCCCGAGAAGACCAGCGCGTCGGTCTCGGCGAGCCGCATCGCGCCCGCGCGGTCGCGCCGCGCGACGCGACGCTGCTCCTCGGTGACGACGCGCCGGTAGTCCGCGAAGGCGGCGAGCGCCTCCTGGAGGCGGGCCGCCTCCGTCGCGCTCGTCGCGTACTCGGTGAGCCGCCCGAGGTCGCGGGCCATCCGCGCCGCCCGCTCGTTCCAGAGCGCCGCGTAGCGCCGGTCGCGGAGGACGAGCGCGCGCGCCTCGAGCCGCGTGAGCGCCGCGATCGCCTCGCGCGCGCCCGCGGCCAGGCGGAGCGCGGGCACCGTGAGCGTGGTGATCTCGCGGTTGACCGAGACGAGGCGATCCACGGCGCGAAGGCTGAGCACGCCGACGCCGGCGAGCACGACGATGACGAGCGTGGCGGTCAGGAAGATTTTCGAGGCGAGCCGCATGCGTTCCTTCTTCTCCTACCGCCCGGGCGGAGCGGCGGGCGCGGTCGCCGGCGGGGTCGCCGGAGCCAACTGGGTCGCGACGAGTTTGGCAATGAGCCGCTGCCGATCGTCGACGACCTTCACCTCGACGACCAGCGTGTTTCGTCCACGATGAACGATCTCGGCCTCGGCTGTCAAGCTTCCCCGGTCGGTGTTGCGGAGCAGGTTCGCCGAGAGCTGCAGGGTCAGCGGGAAGAGCTCCGGCCGGAGCTCCGCCGACGGGTTCGTCGCCCACATCGCCGCCGCCGTCGCGGTCTCGTCCGCGAACGCCACGATCGCCCCGGCGTGGAAGCGGCCGGTGAGCTGGGTGAGCTCGCGCTTCCAGTCGAGCCGGGCGACGGCGCGGCCCTCGCCGACGGAGACGAAGCGCGTGCCGTGCGCCTCGAGCATCGTGCCGCGGCTCCACTCGGTGTTGAGCCGCTCCACGAATTGCGCCGCCGTGATCATCCGGTCACCTCCCGCGGAACTCGTGATAGACGTTGCGACCGCGCGTCTCGCGCAGCGTGAAGCTCACGAGCGCCGCGGCGAGCGCGAGCGCCGCGCACGCCGCGAACGCGGACGCGTACGCCTCTACAGGGTACACGCGCGAGCCCCCCGAGAGGGCGCCGGCCCAGCGGGCGTCGAGCACCGCGCCGATCGGCCCCTGCGTGAGCGCGGCGCCGAGGAAGCCGCCGAGGTTCACGACGGCGACCGCGATGCCGGCCAGGTGCGGCGGGTTCACCTCCCGGCCGATCGGCCACGTGAGGACGAACGCGCCGCCGACCGCGCCCATCGCGAGGAAGAGCGCCCCGAGACCGCCGAGCGGCAGCCGGCCGAGCGTCGCGACGAAGATGGTCCAGAGGGCGACGCTCGCCCAGGCGAGCGCGACGAACGGCAGCTTCCGGCGGCGCAGCACACGGTCGGACAGGAAGCCGGTCAGCGGCGCCGAGACGAGCAGGGGCAGCGTCGGCGCCGCGGCATAGAACGCCGCGCGCTCGGCGGAGAGGCCATAGACGTCGCGGAGGCAGGGCACGACCCAGAGCGACAGGTTGCCGAAGGCCGAGTACAGGCAGAAGAACGCGAGGAACGGCGGCCACGTGTGGCGGTTGCCCAGCACGGCGCCGCCGCCCGCGAGGACCGCGCGGAGGCCGGGCGCGGGCGGCGCGCCGCCGCCGGGCGCGCCGGGGCGGTCGCGGACCACCGCGAAGCAGAGCGCGGAGGCCGCGAGCGTGACGGTGCCGACCACGGCGAGAGCGCCGCGCCAGCCGGCGACGGCGACGAGCGCCGCGAGCGGCGCCGTCGCGACCAGCGCGCCGGCGATCCCGACCGTCGCGGTGACGGCGGACAGGAAGCCGAACCGCGTGGGCGGAAACCACGTGGCCGCGATCTTCAGCGCGCCGACGAAGGTCACCGCCGCGCCGAGGCCGACCGCGAACCGGCCGGCGAAGAGCGCGCGCGGCGCCGGCGCCAGGCCCATCGCCATGGTCCCGAGCCCCATGACGGCGCCGCCGGCCGCGACGACGCGGCGGACGCCGAACGCGTCGACGAGCAGCCCCGAGGGAATCATGAGCGCGGCGTACGCGTAGAAGTACGTCGCGGCCAGCAGCCCGACGATCACGCCCGTGACGCCGAACTCCTGCATGAGGTCCTTCGCGATGATGCCGGGCGCGGCGCGGTGGAAGAACGCGATCAGGAACAGGAGCGCGGGCACCGACCACATCGCCCAGGCCCGCCCGGAGAATTGCATACGGCTTAGTGATACCATAGGCGCCGTCGCGTTCGAGGCGCCCCCTTTTCTCGGAGGACGATCGTGGAGTTCGGAGTCTCGCTTCCCGGCCGCGGCCCGCTCGGCACGCCCGACATCCTGCTGCGGATGGCGACGAAGGCCGACGCGCTCCGCTACGACTCCGTGTTCGTCACCGATCACGTCGTCCTCCCCGTGTCGATGGCGCGCTCGGTCTACCCCTACTCGCCGACGGGGCGGTTCACGGGCGGCGCCGCGCAGGACTACCTCGAGCCGTTCGCGCTGCTGGGCTGGCTCGCCCACGCGACGCGGCGTGTCCGCCTCGGCACGAGCGTCCTCGTCGTCCCGTACCGCAACCCGCTCGTCACGGCCAAGATGCTCGCGACGCTCGACCGCCTCTCGCGCGGGCGCGTGATCCTCGGCGCGGGCGTGGGCTGGCTCCGCGAGGAGTTCGAGGCCCTCGCGGCGCCGCCGTTCGAGGCGCGCGGCGCCGTCACGGACGAGTATCTCCGCCTCATGCGCGCGACGTGGACCAGCGACCCGGTGAGCTTCGCGGGCACGTACTACCGGGTCCGCGACGTCCACGCCCTGCCGAAGCCCGCCCAGAAGGGCGGCGTCCCGATCTGGATCGGCGGCCACACCGACGGCGCGCTCAAGCGCGCCGGCACCCTCGGCGACGGCTGGCACCCGATCGTGCTCCGGCCCCCGGCGCTGCTCCTGCCCGACCAGTACGCGGCGAAGGCGAAGCAGGTGCACGCGTGGGCCCAGCGCGCGGGGCGCGACCCGAAGGCGGTCACGCTGACGCTGCGCTGTCCGATGGAGGTGCGCTCGGCACGGCAGAAGGCGGCGGCCGGCGACCGGCCGCTCTTCCAAGGCACCGCGGCGGAGGTCGCGGGCGACGTGCAGGCCTACGCGGCGCACGGCGTCTCCCACTTCGTCTTCGACCCGACCCACCAGGAGCCCGCCAAGGTCCTCGCCAACCTGGAGCGCTTCGCCGACGAGGTGAGGCCGAAGCTCAAGAGGGCCCGCGCGTGATCTCTCACGCCGAGGCGTGCCGGCTCATCGAGACGCCGCCCGCGGCGCTCGACGAGCTCCTCGCGCGCGCCGCCGAGGTGCGCGACCGGGGCCGCGGGCGGACGGTGACGTTCTCGGCGAAGGTCTTCGTGCCGCTCACCACGCTCTGCCGCGACTACTGCGGCTACTGCACGTTCCGCCGCGACCCGGGCGAGCCCGGCGCGCGGACCCTGACGCCGGACGAGGTCGTCGCGCTGGCGCAGGCCGGGGGCCGGCTCGGCGCGAAGGAGGCGCTCTTCTCCCTCGGCGACCGGCCCGAGGCCGCCTTCGCCGAGCATCGCGAGTTCCTCCGGCGCCACGGCCACCGCTCGACGCTCGGCTACCTCCGCGCCGTCTGCGCGCGCGTGCTCGCCGAGACGCCCCTCCTCCCCCACGCGAACCCCGGCGTGATGGGCGAGCGCGACCTCTCGGCGCTCCGCGAGGTCAACGTGAGCATGGGGCTCATGCTCGAGACCGTGTCCGAGCGCCTCCTCGGGCGCGGGATGGCCCACGACCGGGCGCCGGACAAGGTGCCGGCGCGGCGCCTCAGGACGATCGCGCTCGCGGGCAAGCTCGCGATCCCGTTCACCACGGGCCTCCTCATCGGGATCGGCGAGACGCCGCGCGAGCGCGTCGACACGCTCGTCGCCATCCGTGACCTGCACGAGCGGTACGGCCACGTCCAGGAGGTCATCGTCCAGAACTTTCGCGCGAAGCCGCGGATCCCGATGCGGGACCACCCCGAGCCGTCGCTCCCCGACATGCTGCGCACCCTCGCCGTCGCGCGGCTCGTGCTCGGCCCCGACGTCAACATCCAGGCGCCACCGAACCTCTCGCCGGGCGACTACGCGCGGCTCCTCGCGGCGGGCCTCAACGACTGGGGCGGCATCTCGCCGCTGACGCTCGATCACATCAACCCCGAGAAGCCGTGGCCGCTCATCCCGGAGCTCCGTCGCGCGACCGACGGCGCGGGCTTCGTCCTCCGCGAGCGCCTCGCGATCTACCCCGAGTACGCGCGGCGCGCGGAGTTCCTCGACGAGGCCCTGCGCCCGCGGGTCGCCGCGCTCGTGGACGGCCACGGCCTGGTGAAGGAAGCGTATGAGCACTGGCGACGCTGGTAAGCTCTCTCCGGCCCTCGACTGGGCGTCGCGCGGCGTGCGCGACGCCCTCGCCCGCGCGCTCGACGGGCACGAAGTCTCCACGGACGAGGCGCGCGCGCTCGCCCACGCCACGGGGCGCGACCTCGGCGCGCTCACGCTGGTCGCCGACGAGCTGCGGCGCCGGCAGGTCGGCGACGTCGTCACCTTCGTCGTCAACCGAAACGTCAACTTCACGAACGTCTGCATCAAGCACTGCGGCTTCTGCGCCTTCAGCCGCGACCACCGTGAGGAGGAGGGCTACCTCCTGCCGGTCCCCGAGGTCGTGCGCCGGGCGCGCGAGGCGTGGGAGCTCGGCGCCACCGAGGTGTGCATCCAGGCCGGGCTCCCGCCCAAGCTCGACGGCCGCTACTACATCGAGCTCGCGCGGGCGCTCAAGGCGGCGCTGCCCTCGCTGCACCTCCACGCCTTCTCCCCCGAGGAGGTGCTGTACGGCTCGGTGAGGTCGGGGATGCCGATCAAGGACTATTTGAGGGAGTTGAAAAACGCGGGCCTGGGAACACTGCCAGGAACCTCGGCCGAAATACTCGACCAGGAGATCCGCGATACCATATCGCGGGGCCGGATCACCGTGGACCAGTGGGTCGAGGTGATCACGACGGCGCACGCGCTCGGCATCCGCACGACCTCCACGATCATGTACGGCCACGTGGAGACGCCCGACCACTGGGTCCGCCACATGGACCTGCTGCGCTCGATCCAGCACGACACCGGCGGCTTCACGGAGTTCGTCCCGCTCTCGCTGATCCACTCGGAGGCGCCGATGCACGCGAAGGGTCTCGTGCCCGGCGTGCGCCCGGGCGCCACCGGCGTCGAGGTCGTGCGGATGCACGCGCTCGCGCGCGTCATGCTCGGCCCGAGCATCCGCAACATCCAGTGCTCGTGGGTCAAGGAGGGGCCGAAGCTCGCTCAGATCCTCCTCGACGCCGGGGCCAACGACATGGGCGGCACGCTCATCAACGAGTCCATCTCGACCTCGGCCGGCGCGACCCACGGCCAGCTCGTCGGGCCGGCCGAGCTCTGCCGCCTGATCCGCGACGCCGGGCGAGTGCCGGCGCAGCGCGACACCCTCTACGGGATCGTGCGTACCTATGGCGACGGGGAAATCCCCGACTCGCCGCTCGACCGCATCGAGGACGCCGAGACGCGCTTCGGCTCGTACCGGAAGCTGATCGCCTCGGGC
Source organism: Candidatus Methylomirabilota bacterium (assembly GCA_035260325.1). NCBI lineage: Bacteria > Methylomirabilota (SeqCode) > Candidatus Methylomirabilota bacterium. Next base: position 7,729 of record DATFVL010000068.1, read on the forward strand.
GAGTTCCGCTTCACGCGCGGGTAGCCGAGCGCGGAGCCCTGTGGTATTAATTCACTTCGCGTCCAATCACACACGTTTCAGACGAGGAGGCCGCCCGTGGCGAAGACGATGACGAAGACCGCGACCCTTGCCGCCCTTGCGGAGAAGACCCAGTTCTCCAAGAAGCAGATCGAGGGCATCCTGGACGAGACGCTGCAGCTCGCGTGCAGGGAGGCGAAGAAGAGCGGCCAGTTCGTCCTCCCGGGCTTCGGCAAGCTCGTGCTGGCGAACCGCAAGGCGCGCATCGGGCGGAACCCGCAGACGGGCGAGCCCATCAAGATCCCCGCGAAGCGCGTCTGCAAGTTCCGTCTCGCCAAGAGCCTGAAGGACGCGGTGCTTGGCAAGAAGTAGACCGCGGGCGAGACTCCCGGAGGATTCTTCCCGCACGGGGACCGGCGCCGCCCCCTCGCTCTCCGCGGCGACCGTCCCCCGGGTCTGGCAGGGCATCGGCTACCGTCCGCTGCCCGACCCCGCGCAGGCCCGGCCGCTCTTCGACTACGCCGCCCTCCCGTGGCCCGCGCGCGACGTCGCGTTCGCCTGGGGCGCCGCCGACGGCGGCGACCGGCTGATCGGCGCAGCCGTCGTGGAGCGGAGCGGCACCGCCGCCATGCTCGACGGGCCCGTCATCGTGGCCGGCGACGACCCGCTCGAGGTCGCCGCTCAGCTCGTCGCCGCCGTCCTCGACCACGCCACCGCCGCCGGCGTCCGGACCGTCTACGCGCGTCCCCAGGGCCTCGATCGCGTCTGGGTCCGCTTCGGCTTCATCCCGGTGCCCGAGAGCACGCTGCCGGCGGGTCTCGCCGGCCGCCCGGGCGCCGGCCTCTTCGCGTGGCGCGGCGGCAGCGCGCTCTGGACGCTCCGCGAAGAGCCCGCGGGCGTCTAGGCATGCGCGTCGTCGCGATCGCCGGGGGGACCGGCGCCGCCAAGCTCCTGCGGGGCCTCGCGGCCCTGCCAGACGCCCGCGACCTGACCGTCGTCGGCAACACGGGCGACGACACCGAGATCTGGGGCCTCCACGTCTCGCCGGACCTCGACACGGTGACGTACGCGCTCGCCGGCCGGCTCGACACCGGGCGCGGCTGGGGGCTCGCCGGCGAGACGTTCCGCTGTCTCGAGGCGATGGGCGACCTGGGCGCCGAGACGTGGTTCAACCTCGGCGACCGCGACCTCGCCACGCACATCGCCCGCACGCGCGCCCTCCGCGCGGGGGCGCCGCTGTCGGCCGTCACCGCCGAGCTCGCGCGCCGCCTGGGCGTCGCGGCGCGCGTCCTGCCGATGAGCGACGACCCGGTGCGCACGCGCGTCCGCACGCCCGACGGGTGGCTGTCCTTCCAGGAGTACTTCGTGCGCGAGAAGGCGCAGGTCCAGGTGCTGGACGTCGAGTACGCCGGCGCCGGCGCGGCGCGCCCCGCGCCCGGCGTCCTCGAGGCGATCCGCGACGCCGAGCGCGTCGTGGTCTGCCCGTCGAACCCCGTCACCTCCGTCGGTCCCGTGCTCGCCGTGCCCGGCCTCACCGACGCCCTCGCGGCGACGCGCGCCCGCGTCGTCGCCGTGAGCCCCATCGTGGGCGGCGCGGCCGTGAGCGGCCCGGCCGGCGAGCTGATGCGCGCCCGCGGGCTCGCGGTCTCACCCCTCGGCGTCGCGGGCGCCTACGCGCCCTGGCTCGACGCGCTCGTCCTCGACCGGCGCGACGCGGCGTGCGCCGGGGAGCTGGCGAAGCTCGGCGTGCGCGCGGTGCCCGGCGACATCCTCATGACCGACGGCCAGCGCGAGGTCGCCCTCGCGCGCGTGGTCCTCGCGGCATGAATCCCCGGGGCGTCACCGTCTGCGCCGTGCCGGTGAAGGACCTCGCGAACGCCAAGCAGCGTCTGGTGCCGGCGCTCGGCCCGGCGGAGCGCCGCGCGCTGGCGGGGGCGATGCTGCGCGACGTGCTCGCCGCCCTCGCCGGCTCCGGGCTCGACGCGGTCTGGGTGGTCACGCGCGACCCCGAGGTGTTCGCGATCGCGCGCGGCCTGCGCGTGGAGGCGCTCGCACCGGCGGAGGAGGAGAACTCGAGCCACACCGCCGCGGTCGCGTTCGCCCAGGCCGAGGCCGCGCGCCGCGGCGCGCGCGCGTTCCTCACCGTCCCCGGCGACGTGCCGGCCGCGACGCCCGCGGAGATCCGCGCGCTGGCGGGCGCCGCCGGACCCGGCGCACCCGCCTTCGTCCCCTCGCGCTCCGGGCACGGCACGAACGGCGTCGCCCTGGCGCCGCCCGCCGCGATGCCACTCAAGTTCGGCGAGCCGTCGTTCGAGAACCACCTCAGCGCGGCGCGCGCGGGCGGGCTCGAGCCGCGCGTGCTCCGGCTCCGCGGCCTCGGGCTCGACGTGGACGCGCCGGAGGACCTCGCGGCGCTCGTCCGCGAGGCGCCCGACACGGAGAGCGCGCGCCTCGTCCGCGCGTGGTCGCGCCCGTGACCCCGCCGCCGCGCTACGAGGTGATCGGCGTCACGGGCATCCCCGAGGTCCGGCCAGGCGATGACCTCGCACGCCTCATCGTCGAGGCCGCGGGACGCCAGGCGACGCCGCTCGCCGCGGGCGACCTCCTCGTCGTCGGGCAGAAGATCGTCTCGAAGGCCGAGGGCCGGCTGGTCCGCCTCGCCGACGTGACGCCGTCGGCCGTCGCCCAGTCCATGGCCGCGGGCCTCGCGCGCGACGCCCGGCTCGTCGAGGTGATCCTCCGCGAGTCGCGGCGGGTGGTGCGCATGGACCAGGGCGTGCTCATCACCGAGACGCACCACGGCTGGGTCTGCGCGAACGCGGGTGTCGACCAGTCGAACGTGGACGCCGAGTGCGTGGCGCTCCTGCCCGAGGACCCCGACGGCTCGGCGCGCGCCCTGCGCGAGGCGATCCGCGCGCGCGGGGGGCCGGACGTGCTCGTGATCGTCGCCGACACCTTCGGCCGCCCCTGGCGCGAAGGCCTCACCAACGTCGCGATCGGCCTCGCCGGCTTCGCGCCGCTCAGGAGCTATCTCGGCGAGCGCGACCCCGCCGGCCGCCCGCTCCAGGCGACGATCCTGGCGCTCGCCGACGAGCTCGCAGCGGCGGCCGAGCCCGTGATGGGCAAGCTCGACCGGATCCCGGTCGCGATCGTCCGCGGCCTCCGGCTGACGCCCGCCGAGGAGGGCTCGAAGCCCCTCCTGCGCGACCCCGCCCGGGACCTGTTCCGGTGAAAATAGCGATCCTCGGCGGCACCGGGAACGAGGGCGCCGGGCTCGGCGCGCGCTGGGCGCTCGCGGGCCACGCGATCGTCATCGGCTCCCGCGACCCCGAGCGCGCGAAAACGAAGGCGGCCGAGCTGCGCGAGCTGACGCGGAAGATGCCGATCATGGGCGAGTCGAACGCCGAGGCCGCGCGCCTCGGCGGGGTCGTCGTGATCGCGCTGCCCGCGGCGGGGCTCGCGGCCACGCTCCCCGAGGTCCGGGAGGCCTGCCGCGGCAAGGTCGTGGTGAGCACGGTCGTGCCGCTCACCTTCGGCGGCCCCCGCCTCTTCACGCCGCCGCCGGCGGGCTCGGCCGCGGAGGAAGCTCAGGCGCTCCTGCCCGAGGCGAAGGTCGTGGCCGCGTTCCACCACATCGCCGCCCACGAGCTCGCGGAGACGGACCACCCGATCGACTGCGATCTGCTCCTCTGCGGCGCCGACGCGGGCGCCAAGGACACCGTCGCCGAGCTCGGGCACTCGCTCGGCCTGCGCCCGATCGACGTGGGCCCCCTCACGAACGCCGGGCCGATCGAGGCGATCACGGCCGTCCTCGCGACCATCAACCGCCGCTACAAGGTCAAGAACGCCGGCATCAAGATCACCGGGCTCTGAGGCGCCCGCGGCGCCTCACGCCGCGCGCGAGATCGCGAGCCCGAGGTAGACGATCACCACCGCGAGCAGGAGCACGAGGTGGCCGAGCCACGCGATCGCGCGGAGCACGGGCGCCGGTTCCTCGCCGGCCGCGAGTGCCTTGGCGAGCCGCGGGACCAGCGCGAAGTCGCGCTGGCCCGCGAGGGCCACCGCCACGAGGACGAGAACGAACTTCACCGCCAGCGTGAGGGCGACGCCGCTCGCCATGACACGCTCGAGCGGGCCGAGCCGCGTGACGTTGTAGAACCCCGTCAGCACGACGAGCGCGATCGCCGTCCACGCGACCCGCCGGCCACGGGCCGCGGCGTCGGCGAAGGGCCGGGCGGCGCCGCGGCGCGCCGCCGGCAGGAGCACGTGCGACTCGTACATGAGCCCGCCGACCCACACGACGGCGGCGAGCACATGGAGCCAGAGGACGAGGAGGTTCAGGGTCACGGCCGGCCGTCCGTGAGGGCCGTGACTGCGGCGTCCACGTCGGCGAAGCTCGGGAACAGGAGGTCGGGCGCGCACGCGGCGAGCTCGCCGGCGGGGTACTGCCCCGTCGCCACCGCGACGGCCACCGCGCCGCACGCGCGCGCGCAGTCCACGTCGTGCGGCGTGTCACCGATGATCGTGAGGCGGTCGAAGCCGAAGGCGTGACCGGTGAGCCGCTGCGCGCGCTCGCGGGCGATCAGCGGCAGGCGCCGGCGATCGATGTCGTCCGAGCCGAAGGCCCCGACGCGGAAGTGCGGCAGGAGTCCCGTGGCCCCGAGCTTCAGGCGCGCGCCGGGCTCGATGTTGCCGGTGACGAGGCCGACCACGGCGTCGGACCGCTCGGCGAGCGCGGCCACGAGCGTGGCGACCCCCGGCAGCACCTGGACGACGCTCCCGTCGCCCAGGAGCGCCGCGAGCTCCTCGACGTAGACCGCGAAGCACTCGGCGACGCGCGCCTCGATCGTCGCGCGCGGCACCCCCGCGGCGCCCAGGACGTCGTGGACGATCCGCGGGTCGGTCTTGCCGCGGAGGTCGTAGCGGTCGATCTCCCCGGCCGTGCCGAACACGCGCGCGAGTGCTGCCTTGAAGGCGGCGCGGCCGAGACCCCGGGCCGAGATGAGCGTGCCGTCGACGTCGAAGAGGAAGAGGCGCACCCTATCGCGGGGCGAGCTGGCGGAGCCGCGCGACCACGGCGGGG
>DATFVL010000069.1 GCA_035260325.1 Candidatus Methylomirabilota bacterium
TCATGGGGATGGGCGAGCCCCTCGCCAACTACGCGGCGGTCGTGACGTCGCTCCGGATCCTCACGGACCCGAAGCTCGGCCTGGGCTACCCGCCGCGCCGGATCACGGTCTCGACGGTCGGGCTCGTGCCGGGGATCGAGAAGCTCGGCCGCGAGGACCTCAGAGTGAACCTCGCGATCTCGCTCCACGCCGCGACCGACGAGGTGCGGGGCCGTCTCATGCCGGTGAACCGCTCGTTCGACCTCGCGGCGCTGATGGCGGCGCTCAGGACGTACCCGCTGGCTCCCCGCCAGCGGATCTTCTTCGAGTACGTGATGCTCGATGACGTCAACGACTCGCTCGCGGACGCGGCGCGGCTCGCGAAGCTCGTCAGTGGAATTCGCGCGAAGGTGAACCTGATCCCGTTCAACGACTGGGAGGGCGCCGAGTTCCGCCGGCCGCCGCTGCCGCGGATCCTCGCCTTCCAGTCCGTCCTCCTCGACGCCGGCATCACGACCACCGTCCGCTGGAGCAAGGGCGAGGACATCGGTGCCGCCTGCGGCCAGCTGAGGGAGCCGGTCCCGGCGTGACTCCGCGGACCGTCGCGTTCGCCACGCTCGGCTGCCGTCTGAACCAGGTGGACACGCAGCAGCTCCAGACCCTGCTCGAGGCGCGCGGCTTCAGGACCGTGCCCGTCGAGGAGCCCGCCGACGTCGTCGTGGTGAACACGTGCACGGTCACGGCCCGCGCCGAGTTCTCGGACCGCCAGGCGATCCGGCGCGCGGCCCGCGTGAGCCCGGGGGCGCGGCTCGTCGTCACGGGGTGCTGGGCCCAGACGAGCCCCGAGGCGGTCGCGCGCCTCGCGGAGGTGGACCTCGTGGTCGGCAACGCCGACAAGCACCGCCTGCCCGAGCTGCTCGACGGGCTCCTCACGCGGCGCATCGAGGTCTCCGACGTCCGCCGCGCGCGCACCCTCGACGTCGCGCCGCTGGCGCGGGTCAACGGGCGCTCGCGCGCGTTCCTCAAGGTCCAGGACGGCTGCCAGCATCGCTGCGCCTTCTGCATCGTGCCCTTCGCCCGCGGTACCAGCCGGAGCCTCGAGCCGAAGGTGGTCCTCGACCAGGCCCGGCTCCTCGTCGAGGCGGGTCACCCCGAAGTCGTCGTGACGGGCGTGGACCTCGGCCACTACGGCGCCGACCTCCTCCCGCGCACGACGCTGGCCGCGCTCCTGCGCGACCTGGTCGAGCTGCCGGGGCTCCGCTGGGTGCGGCTCTCGTCGGTCCTGCCGGCGTACTTCACGCCCGAGCTCACCGAGCTCGTGACGGCGTCGCCCCGCGTCGCGCCGCACCTCCACCTCCCGCTCCAGAGCGGGAGTGACCGGGTGCTCAGGCGGATGCGGCGCCCGTACACCGCGCGGATGTATCGCGACCTGGTCGAGCGCCTCGTTCGCGCCGTGCCGTCGCTCGGCCTCGGCACCGACCTGATCGTCGGCTTTCCCGGCGAGAGCGAGGCGGACTTCGAGGCGACGCTCGAGCTCGTCGCGGCGCTGCCCTTCTCCTACCTCCACGTCTTTCCATACTCGCCGCGAAAGGGCACGGAGGCCGCGCGCTTGGGCGACACGGTGGACGCGACGACGATCGCGCGGCGCGGCCGGGCGCTGCGTGACGTGGCGCGACGGAAGAGTCTCGAGTTCCGCCTGAGGCTCGCGGGCGGCGTCGAGGACGTGCTGGTGCTCGAGACGCGCGACCGCGCCACGGGGCGGCTCGTCGGACTCACGGGCAACTACGTGGAGGTCCGGTTCGACGGCCCCGACGCCCTCATGGGCCGGCTCGCGCGGGTGCGGGTCACCCGGGCGGAGCGGGACCGCACGCTGGGAGCGCTCGCGTGATGGCGGTGCGAGCCGCAGCACTGAACGAGACGCCCGCGATCGGCATCATCGGCGGCAGCGGGCTCTACGAGCTCTCCGGGCTGAGCGACGTCCGGTGGCGGCGGGTGCGGACGCCGTTCGGCGATCCCTCCGACGCGTACTGCACGGGTCGGTTCATGGACCGGCGGGTGATCTTCCTGCCGCGCCACGGGCGCGGCCACCGCCTCATGCCGAGCGAGCTCAACTTCCGCGCCAACATCTGGGGGCTCAAGGCGCTCGGCGTGGAATGGGTCATCTCGATCTCCGCCGTCGGCAGCATGAAGGAGGCGATCCGGCCGCTCGACCTCGTCGTGCCCGACCAGTTCTTCGACGCGACCCGGCGGCGCGTCTCCACCTTCTTCGGCGAGGGCATCGTCGCCCACGTCGGCATGGCGGAGCCCGTCTGCGCCGACCTCGCCACGGCGCTCGAGAAGGCCGCCCGCCAGACCGGCGCCATCGTCCACCGCGGCGGGACCTACATCTGCATCGAGGGGCCGCAGTTCTCGACGAAGGCGGAATCGCGGATCTACCGGAGCTGGGGCGTGGACGTCATCGGCATGACCAACATGCCCGAGGCGCGGCTCGCGCGCGAGGCGGAGCTCTGCTACGCGAGCCTCGCGCTCGCGACCGACTACGACGTCTGGCACGAGACGCACGAGACCGTCTCGGTCGAGGCGGTCGTGCAGAACCTCCTGAAGAACGTCGCGACCGCCAAGGAAGTCCTGCGCGCGGTGATCCCGGCCATCGGGCCGGGGCGCACGTGCGAGTGCCCGGCCCTCCTCCGGAGCGCGGTCATCACCGACCCGAAGGCGTTCCCGCCGCGGACGCGCAAGCGGCTCGGGCTGCTGCTCGACAAGTACTTCCCTCCGAAACGGAGCCGGCGTCGTGGGTGATCTCCTGGTGGTGGGCTCGGTCGCGCTCGACAGCGTGGAGACGCCGTTCGGCAAGGTCCAGGAGGCGCTCGGCGGCTCGGCGACGTACTTCGCCTACTCAGCGAGCTTCTTCACCCAGGTGCGCCTCGTCGCCGCGGTCGGCGAGGACTTCCCGGAGTCGCACCGCCGCCTCCTCGCCGATCGCGGCGTGGACACCGCGGGGCTCAAGACCTCCAAGGGGCGCACCTTCCGCTGGACGGGCCAGTACGGCTACGACCTGAACGAGGCGAAGACTCTCGACACCCAGCTCAACGTCTTCGCCACCTTCCGCCCGACGCTCGACGACGGGCTCCGGACCGCGCCGTTCCTGTTCCTCGCCAACATCGACCCCGAGCTCCAGCACGACGTGCTCCATCAGATGAAGGATCGCCCACGGCTGGTGGCCCTCGACACCATGAACTTCTGGATCCAGGGCAAGCAGGCGGCGCTCCGCCGCGTGCTCGCGGAGGTGGACGTGGTGACGATCAACGACGGCGAGGCGCGGCAGCTCGCGAGCGAGCCGAACCTGGTCCGCGCCGCGCGCGCGATCGCCGGGATGGGGCCGCGGACGGTCGTTGTCAAGCGCGGCGAGTACGGCGCCCTGATGCTGACGGACGGGGCCTTCTTCTTCGTCCCCGCGTATCCGCTCGAGTCGGTGTACGACCCGACCGGCGCGGGCGACACGTTCGCCGGCGGGTTCATGGGCTACCTCGCTGCTCAGGAGCGCGTGGACGCCGGGGCGATGCGGCGCGCCCTCGTCTACGGCTCGGTGATGGCGTCCTTCACCGTCGAGGACTTCTCGCTGAAGCGCCTGACGCGGCTCAAGCCCGCCGACATCGCCGAGCGCTACGCCGCCTTCCACGACCTGATCCGGCTCGAGCAATGAATCGCCCCATGCAGAACGCAGCCACCACGCACCTCTCTCAGGGCACGTCCCGAGTGCCACCGGGCTCGCGGACCCCGCTCCAATGACCCAGGCGAAGTACGCGAAGCTGCTCGACGTCCTCCGCGGACTGGACGGCGTGGTCGTGGCCTTCTCGGGCGGCGTGGACTCGACGCTCCTCGCCCGGGCGGCGAAGGACGCGCTCGGCGATCGGGCGCTCCTGGTGACGGCGGACTCGGAGACCTATCCCGCGAGCGAGCTCGCCGAGGCGCGGCGGTTCGGGGAGCTCCTGGGGATGCGTCACCTCGTCGTGAAGACCGAGGAGCTGCAGAACCCGGACTACGCGAAGAACCCGGCCAACCGGTGCTTCTTCTGCAAGGAGGAGCTCTTCGCGAAGCTCGCGCCGATCGCCGCGCGCGAGGGCGTGACGACGCTCGTGTACGGCGCCAACATGGACGATCTCGGCGACCACCGGCCGGGGATGAAGGCGGCGCAGCAGGCGGGCGTCCGCGCGCCCCTGATCGAGGCCGAGCTGTGGAAGGCAGAGATCCGGGAGCTCTCGCGCGGGCTCGGCCTGCCCACGTGGGACAAGCCCTCGTTCGCGTGCCTCTCGTCGCGCTTCCAGTATGGCGACCGGATCACGCCCGAGAAGCTCAGGCAGGTGGACGCGGCCGAGGAGTTCGTGCGCTCGCTCGGCTTCCGCCAGTTCCGCGTCCGCCACCACGACCGGCTGGCGCGCCTCGAGCTCGCGAAGGCTGAGCTGGCGCGACTCTGGCAGGACGGGCGCGACGAGGCGATCGTGAAGCGCTTCCGCGAGCTCGGGTACCTCTACGTGGCCGTGGACCTCGCGGGGTTCCAGTCGGGGAGCGCGAATCTGCTCCTGGCCCTCGGCAGGAAGGCGGGCGGTGGATAGGGAGGCGATCCGGAAGCTCCTCGAGGACGTCCAGGCCGGCCGCCTCGACGTGCCGTCGGCGGTGGCGCGCCTGCGCAGCCTGCCCTACGAGGACCTGCGCTTTGCCAAGGTGGACCATCACCGCGCCCTTCGCGGCGGCGCCGCCGAAGCGGTGTTCTGCCCGGGGAAGACGCCGGAGCAGGTGGTCGCGATCCTCACGCGCCTGGCCCAGTACCACGCCAACGTCCTCGCCACCCGCGCCGACGCGGCGGTCGCCGCCGCCGTCGCCGCGGCGGGCCTCCCGCACGCCTGGCACGCCGACGCGCGGCTCGTGGTCGTGCGCCCGGAGCCCGTCGCGGGCGTGGGGCTCGTCGTGATCGCGGCCGCGGGGACGGCGGACCTCCCGGTCGCCGAGGAGGCGGCGCTCGTCGCCGAGGCGCTCGGCAACCGCGTCGAGCGCGTGTACGACTGCGGCGTGGCGGGCCTCCACCGGCTAATCGACTACTACGACCTCCTCGCCGAGGCGAACGCGATCGTCGCGGTCGCCGGGATGGAGGGCGCGCTCCCGAGCGTCATCGGCGGCCTCGTGGACCGCCCGGTCATCGCGGTGCCGACGTCCGTCGGGTACGGCGCGTCCCTCGGCGGCATCGCGGCGCTCCTCGCGATGCTGAACTCCTGCGCGCCCGGGGTGTCGGTCGTCAACATCGACAACGGTTACGGGGCCGCGCATCAGGCCAGCCAGATCAACCAGCTCGTCGCGAAAATCCGCTGATGTCCGACATGACGATCTACGCGCGGGGCCGGGCGGGGGCAGCCCTGGGAGACCCGTGTAGTCAGCGGCGGCGGACCCGACGAACCGAAATTATCGCAGCGCAGCACAGCAGTCGTGGTCGAGCAGGGCTGCCCCCGCGCGACCCCGCATGAAGATCGTCTACTTCGATTGTCCGAGCGGGGCGGCGGGGGACATGATCATGGCCGCGCTGGTGGACGCGGGGGCGCCGCTCGACGCGCTGCGTGCCGAGCTCGCGAAGCTCCGGCTCGAGGGCTGGCGGCTCGTCGCCCGCGAGGTGACGAAGGGCGCCTTCCGCGCCACGAAGGTCGACGTCGAGGTGGACCGGCGCGCCCACCACGAGCACCGCTCCCTCGCCGACATCCTCCGGATCCTCGACGCGAGCGCGCTGGCGCCGGCGATCAGGGAGAAGGCCGCGCGCATCTTCACCCGTCTCGCCGACGCGGAGGCGCGCGCCCACGGCACGACGCGCGAGGCCGTCCACTTCCACGACGTCGGCGCCGTGGACGCTATCGTTGACGTGACGGGCGGCGTCGTCGCGCTCCATCTCCTCGGCGCCGAGGCCGTCCACGTGTCGGCGCTCCCGCTCGGGGGAGGTCTCGCCGACGGCCCGCACGGCAAGATCCCCGTGCCCGGCCCGGGCACGGCCGAGCTGCTGCGCGGCTTCCCCGTGGTGGACACGGGGGTGCGGGCCGAGCTCGTGACGCCGACGGGCGCCGCGATCCTGACGACGCTCGCCGCCTCCGCGGGCCGGATGCCGGCGATGACGGTGCTGGCGGTCGGCTACGGCGCGGGCACGATGGACCTGCCGGGGACGCCGAACGTCCTGCGCTGCTTCGTGGGCGAGACGGCGGAGGCCGGCGGCGACGAGACGGTCCTCCAGGTCGAGACGACGATCGACGACATGTCGCCCCAGCTCTACGAGCCCCTCGTCGAGCGGCTCTTCGAGGCGGGTGCGCTCGACGTGTTCCTGACGCCCGTGGTCATGAAGCGCGGGCGCCCCGGCGTCGTCGTCACCGCGCTCGCCCCCCACGACAGGCTCGACGCGGTCTCGCGCGCGCTCTTCGAGGAGTCGCCGACCATCGGCGTCCGCTGGTCGGAGTGGCGCCGCACCCGGCTCGAGCGCGAGATGGTGACGCTCCCGACCGCCTACGGGGCGATCCCGTTCAAGGTCTCGCGCCTCGGCGGGCGCGTCGTGACCGTCACGCCGGAGTTCGTCGAGGTTCTCCGGATCGCGCGCGAGAAGTCGCTGCCGGTGCGCGAGGTGCTCGACCAGGCGCGCGCCGACGGGCGCCGGCTCTTCCAGCCCTAGCTGGGCGCTCGCGCCGCGGAGGTCCGCATGCGCAAGCAGGTCGTCCACACCGACAAGGTCCCGCCGGCGCGCGTGCCTCTCTCCCAGGCCATCAAGGTCGGCGACTGGGTCTTCGCCTCGGGCCAGCTCGGCAACGATCCGCGGACGGGGCGGCTGGCCGCGGGCGGCATCGGGCCCGAGACCCGGCAGGTCTGCGAGAACCTCAAGGCCGTCCTGGAGGCCGCCGGGTCGTCGCTGGACCGGGTGGTGAAGGTGACGATCTACATGGCGGACCTCGGCGAGCTCATGGCGATGAACGAGGTCTTCGGCCGGTACTTCTCCGAGGACCCGCCGGCCCGCACCACCTTTCAGTGCACGGGCCTGATCGCCGGTGCCAGGGTCGAGATCGAGGCCATCGCGACGGTCTGACCGCGGCGGTCGCGAGGCCGTTGACACCGCGGCGGGTGCGGCTTACCCTCTGTCGCGCCAGGCATCAGGTCCGCGCCAAAACCCCCGAATCCCGGAGGACGAGTCGTGAAACTGCCAGTGACGATGACCATCAACGGCCAGAAGCAGAGCCACGAAGTCGAGCCGCGCCTCCTGCTCGTCCACTACATCCGCGAGGTGGTGGGGCTCACGGGGACGCACGTCGGCTGCGACACGAGCCAGTGCGGGGCGTGTGTGATCAACCTGAACGGCCAGGCGGTGAAGTCGTGCACGGTGTTCACGGTGCAAGCCGACGGCGCCAAGATCACGACGATCGAGGGGATGGCGAAGAACGGCGAGCTCCACCCCATCCAGCAGGGCTTCTGGGAGAAGCACGGCCTCCAGTGCGGCTTCTGCACGCCGGGCATGATCATGACGGCAGCCGAGATCCTGGAGCGCTACCCGCGGCCGACCGAGGAGCAGATCCGGCACCAGCTCGAGGGCAACCTCTGCCGGTGCACCGGCTACCACAACATCGTGAAGGCGATCCAGTGGGCGGCCGAGCACATGCCGGCGAAGAAGTAGGGGGACGCCATGGCGACGGTCACCGACGGCCGGCTCTTTGGGAAGTCCATCAAGCGGCGTGAGGACCCGCGCTTCATCACCGGACGCGGGACGTACGTGGACGACGTGAAGCTGCCGGGCATGACCTACGCGGCCTTCGTCCGGAGCCCGCACGCCCACGCGAAGATCAAGGCGATCGACTCCGCGCGGGCGACGAAGGTCCCGGGCGTCCTCGCGGTCTACACGGGTCAGGACGTCAGGGTCGGCGGGCTCCCGTGCGGCTGGATGCTGCCAGGCATCAAGGTGCCGACGCGTCCCGCGCTCGCCCAGGGCAAGACGCGCTACGTCGGCGAGCCCGTCGCGATCGTGATCGGCGAGACGGCGTACGCGGCGAAGGACGGCGCCGAGGCGGTGAAGGTCACGTACGAGGCCCTCCCGGGCGTGAGCGACGGCAAGAAGGCCCACCAGAAAGGCGCCCCGCAGCTCTTCGACGAGATCCCGTCCAACGAGTGCTTCTACTGGACGATCGGCGACAAGGCGGCGACCGAGGCCGCCTTCAAGTCGGCCGCGACCGTCGTCTCCCAGCCGCTCCTCAACCAGCGGCTCATCCCGAACGCGATGGAGCCCCGCGCCTGCCTCGCCTCCTACTCGACGGCGACCGACGAGCTCACGCTCTGGGTGACCTCCCAGAACCCGCACGTCCACCGCCTGCTGATGGCGGCGTTCGTCCTCACGATCCCCGAGACGAAGATGCGGGTGATCGCGCCGGACGTGGGCGGCGGCTTCGGCTCGAAGATCTTCGTCTACAACGAGGAGGTCGTGGTGTCGTGGGCCGCGCGGGCGCTCAAGCGGCCGCTGAAGTGGACCGCCGAGCGCCGCGAGAGCTTCCTCAACGACGCGCACGGCCGTGACCACGTGACCGAGGCCGAGATGGCGTTCGACCGCGACGGGAAGGTCACGGGGCTCCGCGTGAAGACCCACGCGAACCTCGGCGCCTACCTCTCGACGTTCGCGCCGCTGATCCCGTCGTTCCTCTACGGGCCGCTCCTCTCCGGCGTCTACAAGATCCCCGCGATCTTCTGCGAGGTCTGGGGGATGCTCACGAACACGGCGCCCGTGGACGCCTACCGGGGCGCGGGCCGGCCGGAGGCGACCTATCTGCTCGAGCGCCTGATGGACCGCGCGGCGCGGCAGCTGAAGCTCGACCCCGTCGAGCTCCGGCGGAAGAACTTCATCCCGGCGTTCACGGACGGCACGCCCTACCAGACGCCGGTCGCGTTCGCGTACGACAGCGGCAACTACGAGCCGGCGCTCCGCCGGGCGCTCGAGCTCGTCGGCTACGAGCAGACGCGCAAGGAGCAGGCCGCGGGCCGCCGGAGCGGCAAGTACATCGGCATCGGCGTCAGCACGTACATCGAGGCGTGCGGTCCGGCGCCCTCGGCGGTCGCGGGCTCGCTCGGCGCCGGCGCAGGCCTGTGGGAGTCCGGCCAGGTGCGGGTGGATCCGACGGGCACCGTCACCGTCTTCACGGGCTCGCACTCGCACGGGCAGGGCCACGAGACGACGTTCGCCCAGATCGTCGCCGACGAGCTCGGCATCCCGATGGAGCAGGTCGAGGTCGTCCACGGCGACACGGGCCGGATCCCGTTCGGGATGGGCACCTACGGGAGCCGGTCGGCGTGCGTCGGCGGCAGCGCCATCGTCAAGTGCCTCGACAAGATCAAGGAGAAGGGGCGCAAGATCGCCGCGCACCTCCTCGAGGCCGGGGAGCAGGACCTCGTCTTCCAGGGCGGCGCCTGGTCGGTGAAGGGCTCACCCGACAAGAAGAAGGCCTGGGGCGAGGTGGCGCTGATGGCTTACCTCGCGCACAACATCCCGCAGGGCATGGAGCCCGGGCTCGAGGCGACGAGCTTCTACGACCCGGTGAACTTCACGTTCCCGTTCGGCACCCACATCGCCGTCGTCGAGGTCGATCCGGAGACGGGCGCCGTGAAGATCTTGAAGTACGTCGCGGTGGACGACGTGGGCCGGGTCATCAACCCGATGATCGTGGACGGCATGGTGCATGGCGGCATCGCCCAGGGCATCGGCCAGGCGCTCTGGGAGCACGGCGTGTACGCGGACGACGGGCAGCTCGTGACGGCCACGATGATGGACTACGCGATGCCCAAGGCCGATGCGCTCCCGAGCTACGTGACCGATCGCACGGTGACGCCGAGCCCGATCAACCCGCTCGGCGTCAAGGGCGCGGGCGAGACGGGCACGATCGCCTCGACGCCCGCGATCGCGAACGCGGTCATGGACGCGATCGAGCCCTTCGGGGTCAGGCACCTCGACATGCCGCTCACGCCGGGCAAGATCTGGAAGGCCGTCGCGGCCGCCAAGAAGAAGTAGAGGGAGGCGCCACGCATGTATCCCGCCACGTTCCAGTACCACTCGCCGAAGAACGTCAAGGAAGCGCTCGGGCTCCTCGGCAAGCACAAGGACGAGGCCAAGGTCCTCGCGGGCGGCCACAGCCTCATCCCGATGATGAAGCTCCGCCTCGCCCAGCCCAAGCATCTCGTCGATCTGCGCCGGGTTCCGGGGCTCTCGGGCATCAAGGCCGACGGCAAGGCCCTCGCGATCGGCGCCATGACGACCCACTGGGCCATCGAGTCGTCGTCCACCGTCAAGTCGAAGCTCCCCGTTCTCGCCGAGGTCGCGGCGCTCATCGGCGACCCGGCCGTGCGTAACAAGGGGACCATCGGCGGCTCGCTCGCCCACGCCGACCCCGCGGCCGACTGGCCCGCGGCCATCCTCGCGCTCGGCGCGGAGATGGTCTGCGAGGGCCCGAAGGGCAAGCGGAAGGTCGCCGCGGACCAGTGGTTCCTCGGCCTCATGGCGACGGCGCTCAAGGACCGGGAGCTGCTCGTCCAGGTGCGCGTCCCGCTGCTCGCTCCGGGCTCGGGCGCCGCCTACTTGAAGTTCCCGCACCCGGCGTCGCGCTTCGCCGTGGTCGGCGTCTGCGCCGCGGTCACCCTCGACAAGCAGGGCGTCTGCACCAAGGCCAGCGTCGCCGTCACCGGCGCCGGCACCAAGGCCGTGCGGGCCAAGGGCGTCGAGGCGGGGCTCGTCGGCAAGAAGCTCGACGCGGCGGCGATCGAGGCCGCGGCGCAGAAGGCCGCGGAGGGCGTGGACGTGCAGGCCGACCTCCAGGGCTCGGTCGAGTACAAGGCGCACCTCTGCCGTGTCTTCGCGAAGCGCGCGCTCACGGAAGCGGTCAAGCGGGCGCGCGGCTAACGGGCGACGACCGGACGCTTCCCCTCGGAGGGCGCCATGAAGACGCTCCTGTCAGTGCTCACGATCACGCTGTCGATCGTTCCCGCGGTGGCCGCAGGCGACGTCGTTACGGAGTGGAACGAGATCACGCTCGCCACCGCCGCCGCGGCGCGGATCTCGGGGACGGGGGCGAGCCGTATCACGGCGACGGTCCACGCGGCGGTCTTCGACGCCGCGAATTCCGTCGAGGGCCGCTACGCCTCGTACAAGATCAAGGTCGCGGCCGCTCCCGGCGCCTCGGCTGAAGCCGCCGCCGTGGCCGCGGCCTACACGGTTCTGACGCGACTGATCCCCGACCAGAAACCCGGTCTCGATGCGGCCTATGCGAGGTCGCTGGGGCGCATCGCCGGCGGCGCCGGCAAGGACCAGGGCCTCGCGATCGGCCAGAAGGTGGCGACCGAGCTCGTCGCCCTGCGAGCCAACGACGGCGCCAGCGCGCCGAACGTCTATCGGCCGATCACGGTCCCGAGCGTCTATACCATGACGACGCTCCCGATCGCGACGCACTGGGGCGGCGTGACGCCCTGGGTGCTCCAGCGCGGCTCGCAGTTCCGCCCGGGACCGCCGCCCGCCCTGACGAGCGCCGAATGGGCGCGTGACGTCAACGAGGTCAAGGATCTCGGAGGAAGGACGAGTCAGCTCCGGACGGCGGAGCAGACGGACATCGCGCGCTTCTGGGTGGTCGTCGGCCCGGCGAGCTGGGACCCGGTCGTGCGGCAGCTCGCGGCGGCGCCCGGACGGAGCCTGCTGGAGAACGCGCGCCTGTTCGCGCTCGCCGAGATGGCGGCCGCCGACGCGTACATCGCTGTCTTCGACGCCAAATACGCGTTCAACCTCTGGCGTCCGATCACGGCGATACGCAACGGCGACGCGCACGGCAACGCCGCCGTCACCCGGATACCGGACTGGGAACCTCTCGTGGACACCCCGCTGCATCCCGAGTATCCGTGCGCGCACTGCATCACGTCCGCCGCGATCGCGGCCGTCCTCGAAGCGGAGTTCGGCGCCGGACCCGCTCGCGAGATCACGATGACGAGTCCGACCGCGCCCGGTGTCGTGCGCCGGTGGACCACCTTCAACGCGTACACCGACGAGGTGTCGGAAGCCAGGATCTACGGCGGCATCCATTACCGCACCTCGGCCACGGTCGGTCAGGCGATGGGCCGACTGATCGGCGCGTTCGCCGCCCAGCAGTACCTGAAGCCCGCGCGGTGAGAAGGAGCCGTCCCCGCATCCGGTGATCGCGGCGGTCGTCCTCGCGGCGGGGCTCGCGCGGCGGATGGGGCGCCAGAAGCTCCTCCTTCAGCTCCAGGGCAAGCCCGTCGTGCGCTGGGCGGTCGAGCGCGTCGCGCCGCACGCGGGCGAGGTCGTCGTGGTCACGGGCCAGGACGACGTCGCGATCCGCGAGGCGCTCGCGGGGCTCGCGGTCCGCTTCGCCGTCAATCCGACTCCGCAGGCCGGGCAGGGAAGCTCGATCGCCGTGGGCGTCGCGGCGCTCCCGCCGTGGACACGCGCCGCGCTGATCGCCCTCGGCGACCAGCCGCGGCTGCCCGACGCTGTCGTGCCGGCACTCCTCGCCGCGTTCGCGCGCTCGGGCCGGCCGATCGTCGCGCCGGTCTATCGCGGGACGCAGGGCACGCCGGTCCTCTTCGCGTCGGAGGTCTTCGCGGAGCTCAGGGCGCTCACCGGCGACGCGGGGGCCCGCGCCGTCGTGAACGCGCAGCCCGAGCGCGTCGAGCGCGTGTCCTTCGATCTCGCGATGCCGCCCGACGTGGACACGCCCGAGGACTTCACGAGGCTTCATGTACAATGACAGACCATGCGTGACGAGATCCGGAAGATCCAGGAGATGATGGAGGCGGCGGACTACGTCACCGACGCGCCCGTGGCGACGTCCGTGCATCTCGCCATGCGCCTCCTGAAGCCGCTCCTCATCGAGGGCCCGGCGGGCGTGGGCAAGACCGAGGTCGCGAAGGTGATGGCGCGGATGCTCGGCACGAACCTGATCCGCCTGCAGTGCTACGAGGGGCTCGACGTCTCGACCGCGCTCTACGAGTGGAACTACCAGAAGCAGCTCCTGCACATCAAGCTCGAGGAGACCGGGCACAACAACCGGCCGATCGGCGAGAAGGAGCACGAGATCTTCTCCGAGCCGTTCCTGCTGCGGCGTCCGCTCCTTCTGGCCATCAGTCAGGAGTCGCAGGCGCCGGTGCTCCTGGTCGACGAGTGCGACCGTAGTGATGAAGAGTTCGAGGCGTTCATGCTCGAGATCTTCTCCGAGCCGTTCCTGCTGCGTCGCCCGCTCCTCCAGGCGATCAGCCAGGAGTCCCAGGCGCCGGTCCTCCTGGTGGACGAGTGCGATCGGTGCGTCGCCGCCCGGACGCTCGTGACGACGTCTCGAGGGATCACACGGGCGGAGGAGATCCTACCCGGCGACGAGCTCGTCAGCTTCGATCCAGGACAATTCCGGCTGAGCCGCTCGCGGGTGAGGAAAGTCATCCCGAGACAGACGGCTGACATCGTGCGGATCATCGTCGGCGGTCGACTTCTCGAGGTCACTCCGGAGCACAAGTTCGTTCGTTATTCGGACGCCGGCTTCGAGGTCGTCCGTGCGGCCGATCTGCGTCCGTCGAACCGGGTTCCGCTGGCGAAGGCCACGGGTGACGTCGAGGAATCCGAGCCCCGGTTCGAGTTCAGCGACAACATGGTCAAGCTGACGCCGCAAGGGAAAGAGCTGCTGCGGCGAGCCCGCCGGAGCTCCGGTCTGACATACGAGGAGATCGCGGGTCGCGTCGGAGTGTCGCGAAACCATCTGCGAAACGTGCTCCAGCCACGGTCATTCCGCGATTCCCTGCGTGCCGCGGTCCTCGAGAAGCTCACGGCGCTGCTCGGGGTCAGGGGCCGACTCGATAGCCTCGAGCACTCCAGCGGGCTCCGCGTCGATCAATGTGTGCCCTTCTATGAGGTTCTGGGCTACATCGTTGCCGACGGCTGCTTCACGAGCGACCGGCTGTGCATCGCGGACAAGGACCGGGCCAACCTCGAGATCTATGCGGAGAAGTTCGAGAAGGCCTTCGGCGTGCCGCCGCGGATCGTTCCTGGCCCGCACCGGAATTACGAGCTCACGTACCACTCGCTCCCGCTGGGTCGGTTTCTGCGCCGGGTGCTCGGTCCCGGGATGGACCGGAGCCGTGTGCGGCTGGTACCCGACTTCGTCTTCTCGCTTCCCCGGGAGAAGCGGGCCGCATTCGTCCGGGGCTACTTCGACGGCGAAGGGTGGGTAGGCGATCACCAGGTGTGTGCGGCCTCGGCGTCGCCCTACCTCCTGGCGGGCATCCAGCAACTGCTCGGGTCGGTCGGCGTTGACGGCCAGATCTCGGGACACA
>DATFVL010000070.1 GCA_035260325.1 Candidatus Methylomirabilota bacterium
GCCCCGCCTTGGTCGCGTGGTAGAGGAAGACGGAGTTCAGGACCTCGCGGCCCGCCGGCGGCAGCCCGAACGACACGTTCGAGACGCCGAGGATCGTCTTGCATTCCGGGAAGCGCTGCTTGATCAGGCGGATGCCCTCGATGGTCTCCACGGCCGAGCCGACGTAGTTCGCGTCGCCCGTGCCCACCGGAAAGACGAGCGCGTCGAAGATCAGGTCGCGCGCCGGCACGCCGTACTTCCGCGTCAGCAGCTCGTGGCTCCGCTCCGCGATCGCGAGCTTGCGCGCGCGGGTCACCGCCATGCCCTGCCGCTTGTCCTCGTCGATGCAGCCGACGACGACCGCGCCGCCGTAGGTCTTGAGCAGGGGCACGACCTTCTCGAACCGCTCCTCGCCGTCCTCGAGGTTGATCGAGTTGACGATCGCCTTGCCCTGGCAGTGGCGGAGCGCGATCTCGAGCACCCGCGCGTCGGTCGAGTCGATCATGAGCGGCACCTTGACCATGCGCGTGAGCTGCGCCATGAAGCGGTCCACGTCGGCCGCCTCGTCGCGGTCCGGGTTGGCGAGGCAGACGTCGAGGACCTGGGCGCTGCCCCGGACCTGCGCCCGGCCGATCTCGGCCGCCTCGTCGAACCGCTCGGCGACGATCAGCTCCTTGAACCGGCGCGAGCCGATGACGTTCGTGCGCTCGCCGACGAAGAGCGGGCGGTTGTCGTCGGTCGGGTAGACGACCTCCACGCCGCTCACGGCCTGAGGCTCGCGGGCCGCGGGCACCCGGGGTGGGCGGCCCCGCACGAGCTCGGCGAGGGCCCGGATGTGCGCGGGCGTCGTGCCGCAGCAGCCGCCGACGATGTTGACCCAGCCCTCCTCGACGAAGCGCCGCACCTTGAAGGCGAGGCTCTCGGGCGTCTCGGCGTATTGCCCGCGCTCGTCCGGCAGCCCCGCGTTCGGGTACACGCTCACGAAGCGGGTGGACATCGCCGAGAGCGAGCGGAGGTGATCGGTCATGAACTCGGGGCCGGTCGCGCAGTTGAGGCCGATCGAGAAGAGGTCGAGGTGCTCGAGCGCGACGTACAGCGCCTCCACGCCCTGCCCGGCGAGCATCGTGCCCGTGGGCTCGATCGTGCCGCTCACCATCAGCGGGACCTCGACGCCCGCCTCGCGGATCGCGCGGCGGACGCCGATCGCGGCCGCCTTGAGGTTCAGCGTGTCCTGCTGGGTCTCGAGGAGCAGCGCGTCCACGCCGCCGTCGATCAGCCCGCGCGCCTGGACCGCGTACGCCTCGCGCACCTCGTCGAAGGTGACGTTGCGGGTGACCGAGATCGAGCGGGTCCCCGGGCCCATCGCGCCCACGACGAAGCGCTCGCCCGCGACCTCGCGAGCCAGACGCGCGGCCGCGCGCGCGAGCTCGTACGCGCGCTCGGCCAGGCCGTACTCGCCCAGCACGTAGGGGGCGCAGCCGAACGTGTTCGTCGAGACCACGTCTGCGCCGGCGTCGAAATACGCGGCGTGGATCCAGCGGACGACGTCGGGGCGCGTCAGGTTCAGGTGCTCGTTGCAGCCCTCGTACTGCGGCCCCCCGAAGTCGGCGGCGGTCAGGGCCTTCGCCTGGAGCATGGTGCCCATCGCCCCGTCGAGGACGAGGATGCGTTTCCCGAGCGCGTCGCGTAGCCGGCTCATCGTTCTCATAGTAGCAGGGGCGGGGCCCTGCGTGGTGCGCGACCAACAGATTTCCGGTGACCTCCTGATACTTCGTCCCGGGCGTCGCAGTCACGGACAGCTACCCTTCGTGGATCTCGTATCTGCGCCCGTCATCGGGGAGCGCGGCAACGCACGACGGCTATGTCCGAAGTCCGAGACAGCCGATGTCCAGGAACGGAGACGTTGACACGGGCCGCCCCGGCTCGTTCAATGTAGAGACATCACTACGCTGGAGGACCCGGGATGCAGATGGGTTTGCGCGAAGCAAACCAGCACTTCTCGAAGGCGGTCCGCGCCGTCAAGGCCGGCCGGGAAGTCGTGCTGACGGAGCGGGGCCGACCGATCGCTGTGATCGCGCCGCTCAAGGTCTCGGGCGAGGCGGCGGCGCTCAGACGGATGGAGGCGTCCGGCCTCCTGATCCGGGCCACCGAGCACGGCCCAATGGCGCCGTTCCGGCCGAGACGGATCAAGGGTAGGCCTTTGTCCGCCACGGTCATCGAGGCCAGACGGGCCCGCTGATGCCGGCAGCCTGGGCCTATGTCGACGCGAGCGCCCTCGTGAAGCGCTACGTCGGGGAATCGGGCTCGAGCCGCGTCGTGTCGCTGTTTCGCCGACATCGATTCCTCTCTTCGGCCATCGTGCCCCTCGAGATCCTGTCTGCCCTCTCCCGGCGAAGGTTGTCCGGCGAGTTTGGCGATCGTGACTTCCAGGCGGCCATCGCACGGATGACGGTGGACCGAGCTCGCTGGGAGCTTATCGGCCTCACCTCGCTCGACGCCGTGCATGTGGCGTCCGCGCTGGCCTTTCACGAGGAGACTGGAAGCCGGCTGCGTTTCGTCACGGCTGCGCCCCGCCAGCGTGCCGCCGCCCAGCGCTGCGGCCTTCCGGTGGTCTGGGTCGGATAGTTCGGTTATCTTTGGCTCCATGACCGAGCCCGCCCTCTCGCTCGACGGCATCCGCGTCGTGGATCTCTCCCGCGTCCTCGCCGGGCCCTTCTGCGGCGCCCTCCTCGGCGACATGGGCGCCGACGTCGTCAAGGTCGAGGACCCCACGGTCGGTGACGAGTCGCGCACCTGGCCCCCGCACAAGGACGGCGAGGCGGCGGGTTACCTCGTCAACAACCGCAACAAGCGCGGCATCGCGGTGGACTTGAAGGCGCCCGAGGGCGTCGAGATCGTCCGCCGACTCGCGCGCCGCGCCGACGTCCTCATCGAGAACTTCCGCACTGGGACCATGGAGGAGTTCGGCCTCGGCTGGGACCGCCTCGCGGCCGAGAACCCGCGCCTGGTCTACTGCTCAGTTTCGGCCTTCGGCCGGACGGGCCCTCGCGCCGAGGGCGCGGGCTACGAGGCGCTCATGCAGGCGTTCAGCGGCATCATGTCCATCACGGGCGAGCCGGGCGGCCCACCCGTCCGCTGCGGCGTCTCCTTCCTCGACCTCACCACGGGCATCCTCTGCGCCTTCGGCGTCGTGAACGCGCTCCTCTACCGCGAGAAGAGCGGCGTCGGGCAGCGCGTGGACGGCTCGCTGCTCGAGACGGCCATCGGGCTCCTGAACTTCCAGGCCGAGGGCTACCTGCTCGCGGGCACCGTGCCCCGAGCCCTCGGCTCGGCCCACCCGGCGCTCTCGCCGTACCGGAACTTCCGCTGCCGCGACGGCCAGTGGGTCTTCATCGCCGGCGCCAACGACCGCCTGTGGCGGCGGCTCGTGACGGCGCTCGGTCTCGCGGCGATGGCGGACGATCCGCGCTTCGCCATCAACATCGAGCGCGTGAAGCACCGCCGCGAGCTCGAGACGGCGCTGGAAGAGGCCATCGTGCGCCACGACCGCGACGCGCTGCTGAAACTGCTGGACGAGGCGGGTGTGCCCGCGACGCCCGTGAACACCGTGGACCAGGTGCTGGACGATCCGCAGACGGCGACGCGCACGGTGATCCGGCGCATGCGGCATCCAAAGCTCGGCGAGATCCCCGTGGTCGGCATGCCCATCGCGTTCTCGGCCATGGACCCGTCCGTGCGCCGTCATGCACCGCTTCGGGGGGAGCACACCGACGAGGTCCTGGCCGAGCACGACTACACCGCGGCCGAGATCGCGGCCCTCCGCGCGAAGAAGGTCGTCGTGTAAGCATCCGTGACGGAGGCGGTCTCTGTATCCGAGAGGGTACGCTTCAAATTCGAAGGGTATGGGATGGGCGAGCCCGTGACGCTGCCCGTCGAGGATTAGCGCGTGTACGCCAATCTCTGGGACGAGCTCGTCAAGCTGATCCTGAAGCTGATCAACGGCTGAGCCGCCGCTCAGCTCTTCGCGCTCGGCGCCAGGCCCGCGAGCCGGGCGACGACGTCGAAGACGACGGCGAAGTCGTAGCCGGCGAGGCCGAGCCCGCGCGCGGCCGTCAGCAGCTCGTTGGTCACCGCCACGGTCGCGAGGGGCACGCCGGTCGAGCGTCCGAGGTCGAGCGCGAGCCCGAGGTCCTTCTGCATCATCCCGACGTCGAACCACGCCTCGGCCGGCATGCCGAGGACGAACGGGCCCCGGTACTTCAGCATCGGCGAGGCGACGACACTCCGGAGCAGCGCCTCGACCGCGCGCTCGCGCGCGACGCCGGCCTTCTCGGCGAGCAGCACCGACTCCGCGAAGGCGAGCATCTGGACGGCGAGGCCCTGGTTGATCGCGATCTTCATCGCCTTCGCGAGGCCGACGGCGCCCACGTGGGTGATCGTCGGTCCGATCGCGGTGAGGTAGGGGCGGACGCGCTCGAGCGCCGGGGCGGTCCCGCCCACCATGAACGAGAGCTGGCCCGCGTCGAGCGTGGCCGGCGAGCCCGACACGGGCGCGTCGAGCAGCTCGGCGCCGCGCGCGGCGACGTCGGTGGCGAGGGCGCGGACCGCCTCGGGGCTGACGGTGCTCATCTCGACGAGGACAGCGCCCGGGCGCAGCCCCGCGAGGATCCCGTCGGGGCCCCGCGTGACCGCCTCGAGCGCCGCGGTGTCCGTCACCATGGTGAAGATCGCGTCGGCCGCCTGGGCGACCTCGCGCGGCGACGACACGAGGCGCAGGCCGGAGTCGGCGAGCCAGCGCGCCTTCTCGCGCGTCCGGTTGTAGCCGACCACCGGGTGCCGCGCGTCGAGCAGGCGCTTCGCCATGCGCCCGCCCATCACGCCGAGCCCCACGAAGCCGAGCGTCACGCCGGTCACGGATCGGCGACCGCGATCGCGCTGATCTCGAGCTTGCAGCGCGGGTGCGTCGCGAGGCGTGAGACCTCGACGGTCGTCGTCGTCGGCAGGTGGCCGCCGAGGTAGCGCGCCCACACACGGTTCAGGTCGTCCTGCTCGCGGACGTCGGTGAGATAGCGCGTGGCGGCGACGAGATCCCGCAGCGTGCAGCCCGCGGCCTCGAGCGTCTTCTCGAGGTTCTCCATCACGAGCACGGCCTGCGCCTCCATCGTCGGCGGCAGGTCGAAGTCCTCCTCGCGGTGCGGGTGATGGTGGTACACGGCGGCCGCGGTCACGCCCGAGAGAAACACGAGACTGCCGCGGCGGACGACGATCCCGGGCGCATAGGGCATGACCACGTCGCTGCGCCGAGCCGCGTGGTGGACGATCGCGATCTCCTTGGCCATCGAGCGCCTCCCCGGAGCGTTGCCGTCGCATCCTATCACGCCGCGTTGACCCGGGGCCGAAGGCCGGATACCCTCCGACGCTGTGGACTCGCTGAACGGACGGGTCGCGGTCGTGACGGGCGGCGCGAGCGGGATCGGGAAAGCGCTCGCGGAGGCGTTCGCGGGCGAGGGCGCGAAGGTCGTCGTCGCCGACCTCGACGAGGCGGGGATGGCCGGGGTCGTCGCGGGGATCCGCGGGCGCGGCGGCGAGGCGCTCGCCGTGCGCGCCGACGTCACCGACCTCGCCTCGGTGCAGGCGCTCGCCGACCGGGCCTTCGCGGCATTCGGCCGCGTGCACGTCCTCTGCAACAACGCGGGCGTCGCGCTCTGGGGCGGGCTCGAGACCGCGACCCATCGCGACTGGCAGTGGGCGCTCGGCGTGAACCTCTGGGGCGTGATCCACGGCCTCGAGGCGTTCCTGCCGCGCATGCTCGCGCAGAAGGAGCCCGGGCACATCGTCAACACCGCGTCGATGGCGGGGCTGGTCGCGACGGCCGGCCTCGGCATCTACAACACGACCAAGTACGCCGTCGTCGGGCTCTCCGAGACGCTCGCGAAGGACCTCAAGGCGTACGGGATCGGCGTCTCCGTGCTCTGCCCGATGGGCGTGCAGACGCGGATTCGCGAGAGCGACCGCAGCCGGCCCGCCCACCTGCGGAACGAGACGCCGACGCGCGCCGAGCCCGTCGAGCTGATGGGCCGTTTCCTGGCGCCGGAGGTGGTCGCGCGCATGGTGCTCGCGGCGATCCGCGCGGGCGAGCTCTACGTGATCACCCACGACGAGGGACTCGAGCCCCTCCGTCGCCGCTTCGAGCGGATGGAGCGGTCCATCCGCGCAAGGAAGTCCTAGCCACGATCCCGTCGACCTGGATCGGTACCCGCGCCGACCTGGCCGCCGTTCTCCCGCGGCTGGCGGCGGCCGGCGATGTCGCGCTCGACACCGAGGGCGACAGCCTCCACCACTATCCCGAGCGCCTCGCGCTGGTGCAGCTCGCGACCCCGTCGGGCGAGGTGTGGCTCGTGGACCCGCTGGCGGTGGACGACCTCTCGCCGCTCGGGAGCCTCTTCGCCGGGCCCGGGATCACGACGCTGCTCCACGCGGGTGACAACGACCTCACGCACCTCAAGCGCCGCCACGGCATGAGCTTCACGGCGCTCTTCGACACGCACGTCGCCGCGCGGTTCCTCGGTGAGCCCGCGCTCGGCCTCGATGTCCTCGTCCGGCGCTACCTCGGCCTCGAGCTCCCGCCCTCGCGCCAGCGCGACGACTGGTCGGCGCGCCCGCTCTCGGAGGCGCAGCGGGACTACGCGGCGGCCGACGTCCTCCACCTCGTCGCGTTGAAGGAGCGACTCGCGGACGAGCTCCGGCGCGTGGGGCGCCTCGCGTGGGTGGAGGAGGAGTGCGCGGCGCTCGCGGCCCAGCCCGTGCCGGAGCGCGCGCCCGACCCGAACGCCTTCGTCTCGCTGAAGGGGGCACGCGAGCTCCCGCCCCGCGGCCTCGTCGTGCTGCGCGAGCTCCACGAGCTCCGCGAGCGGCTCGCGCTCGCCGCCGACCGGCCGCCGTTCAAGATCCTCCAGGAGGAGACGCTGGTGCGGCTCGCGCAGGCGTCGCCGACCGACCGCGCGTCGCTGGCGGAGGTCCCGGGATGCACCGCGCGGGTGATCGCGCGCTGGGGCGACGCGCTCCTCGGGGCGCTCGCGCGCGCCCAGGCGCTGCCGGAGTCCGACCTCCCGGTGCTCGAGCGCCGGCCGCGGCCGCGCATCGCCGGAAGCGTCCAGCGCCGGATCGAGCGCCTGCGGAACTGGCGGGCCGAGGCGGCGCCGCGGGCGGGTCTCGAGCCGGGTCTCGTCCTGCCGAACCGGCTCATCGGCGCGATCGCCCGCGCGGGCCCGCGCGACGTCGCGGAGCTGGCGGCCGTGGACGGCGTGCGGCGCTGGCGCGCCGAGGTCTTCGGCGCCGAAATCCTTGCGGCGCTCGGCTCGGCGTGAGAAAGATGAAGTCCATGGCGGACTGGCGGACGAACCTGATCGACGACGATGCGGGGCTCGTCGCGATCCTGAACGGGACGAAGACGGTGGCGGTCCTGGGCGCCAAGCCCGGCGCGGCCGAGCCCGCGTACTACGTGCCCGCGTACCTCCGGGCGCGCGGCTATCGCATCCTGCCCGTCAACCCCGTGGTCGCCGGGCGCGAGCTCCACGGGACCAGGACCGTGGCGCACCTCGCGGACCTCGCCGAGCCCGTGGATGTCGTCGAGATCTTCCGGCGGCCGGAGTATCTGCCGGCCCACGCCGGGGAGATCCTCGCGCTGCCGTGGCGGCCCGCGGCCGTGTGGTTCCAGCTCGGGATCCGGAACGGTGCCGCGGCCGAGCGCCTCGCGCGCGCCGGGATCCGCGTCGTGCAGGACCGCTGCATGATGCCCGAGCACAAGAGGCTCCTGCATGGCCGGTGAGTACGCGTTCGTCATGAAGGACCTGCGCAAGGTCGTCCCGCCCAAGCGCGAGATCCTGCGCGGCATCTGGCTCTCGTTCTTCCACGGCGCCAAGATCGGCGTGCTCGGCGCCAACGGCGCCGGGAAGTCCTCGCTGCTCCGGATCATGGCCGGCGTGGACAAGGATTTCCTCGGCGAGGCGTTCCCGGCGGCCGGGCTCCGCATCGGCTACCTCCCGCAGGAGCCCCAGCTCGATCCGGCGAAGGACGTGCGCGGCAACATCGAGGAGGGCGTCGGCGAGACGCGCGCGATCCTCACGCGCTTCGAGGAGGTGTCGGCGAAGCTCGGCGAGCCCCTCGCCGCGGCGGAGATGGAGAAGCTGCTCGAGGAGCAGGCGCGGCTCCAGGACAGGATCGACGCGGCGAACGCGTGGGACCTCGACCGCACGGTCGAGATGGCGATGGACGCGCTGCGGGTGCCGCCGGGCGACATGGACGTCGGGACGATTTCGGGAGGCGAACGCCGGCGCGTGGCGCTCTGTCGACTGCTGCTCCAACGACCGGATATGCTGCTCCTCGACGAGCCGACGAATCATCTGGACGCCGAGTCCGTCGCCTGGCTCGAGCGCTTCCTCAAGGAGTACCCGGGCACCGTCGTGGCCGTCACCCACGACCGCTACTTCCTCGACAACGTCGCGGGCTGGATCCTCGAGCTGGACCGCGGCCACGGCATCCCCTGGGAGGGCAACTACTCCTCGTGGCTCGCGCAGAAACGCGAGCGGCTCGCGCGGGAGGAGAAGGCCGACGCCGCCCGCCAGCGGACGCTCGCGCGCGAACTGGAATGGGTCCGGATGGCGCCGCGCGCGCGCCAGGCCAAGTCGAAGGCCCGCCTCCAGAACTACGAGGCGATGCTCGCGGAGTCGTCCGACCAGCGAGCTCAGGCCCTCGAGATCGTGATCCCGCCGGGGCCACGCCTCGGCGACGTCGTCGTCGAGGCCGACCACGTGGCGAAGGCCTACGGCGACCGCGTCCTCATCGAGGACCTCACGTTCAAGCTCCCGCGCGGCGGGATCGTCGGCGTGATCGGCCCGAACGGCGCCGGCAAGACGACGCTCTTCCGGATGATCGTCGGCCAGGAGAAGCCCGACGCGGGCTCGCTCCGTGTCGGCGAGACCGTGACGCTCGCCTGCGTGGACCAGAGCCGCGACGCCCTCGACGGGAAGAAGACCGTCTGGGAGGAGATCTCCGGGGGCGCCGACACGCTGAGCGTCGGCGGCCGCACGCTCCAGTCGCGGGCCTACGTCGCGTCGTTCAACTTCAAGGGGAGCGACCAGCAGAAGCGGGTCGGCGAGCTCTCGGGCGGCGAGCGCAACCGGCTCCACGTCGCCACCACGCTGAAGCGCGGCGCGAACCTGATCCTGCTCGACGAGCCGACGAACGACCTGGACGTGGACACGCTGCGCGCCCTGGAGGACGCGCTCCTCGACTTCGCCGGCTGCGCCGTGCTGATCAGCCACGATCGCTGGTTCCTCGACCGCATCGCCACCCACATCCTCGCCTTCGAGGACGAGGGCCGGGTGGTGTGGTTCGAGGGGAACTACGCCGACTACGAGGCTGACCGCAGGAAGCGCCTCGGCGCCGAGGCCGAGCGGCCGCACCGCCTCAAGTACAAGCGCCTGCCTCGCGCCTGAGCGGGCGCCGGCAGCAGACGAGGACGTTCTCGCCGCCGGGGCGCACGCGCGCGAGCCCCACCTCGGCGAAGTACGGCCGCAGCGCCGCGGCGAGGCCGCGCGCGCCGTCGCGGCGGTGGCGGTTCAGCACGAGCGATCCCCGCGGCGCCACCAACGGCGCGAGCGCCTGCGCGAGCGCCCGCGCCCGCTCGGGCGTCTCGCCGTAGGCGGTGTCCTCCATGACGAAATCGAAGCGCCGCCGTCCATGCGCGAGCCAGCGAATGACGCGCTCCGCGTCGCCCACCAGGTACTCGACGCCGCCCAGCGCGCTGAGGCCGAACCAGTCGAGCGCCGCGCGGAGGACGGCCGGATCGCGCTCGATCGCCGTCACCGCGCGCGGGCGCGCCAACACGCGGAGAAGGTGGAGCTGGGTGCCGCCGCCGAGGCCGACGAGGAGCACCGACGGCCGTGGGGGCACGCCGGCGGCGGAGAGCGCGCGCCACCAGTACTCGCGGCGAACCGGCGACCAGTCGCCGTCGAGCGGGTAGACGGAGAGGATGTCCCCGCTCACGATCAGGCGGCGCTCCCGCCGGTAATCCACGACGCGGATCCGTCCCGAGAACCGGGAGCGCGTCTCGAAGACGGTCCTCGAGCGCCTGCGGCGTCTCAGCGCAGGGCCGGCGCGCGGGCGAGTCGCCCGGCTCAGTCGTAGACGCAGAAGAATCGCCGCTGGTTGGTCGCGAAACCCAGCACGAGCCGGGGCAGGGCCCGCCGAGCGTACGCCGCTTCCGGACGATCCGGGACCGCGCGCAGGACACCGTCGTACAGGGCAATCGCCCTCTGCCTGGCCGTCGGGGCGCCCGTCTGATACCGCGCGGGCTCCGCGTACTGGTCCTCGGGCGAGGCCTGGCTCAGCGACCACCACGTCTCGTAGGCCTGCGCCAGCTGGAACTCGACGTCCACCCGCACGGGGCTCCCCGGACGTCCGGCGAGGAAGGCCTCGCCCTCGCGGATCACGTCGCGGAACCGGTCGCTGCCCTTGCTGCAGCCGACACTCGTGTCCCAGCCGAGATCGAGCAGTCGCACGAACGCACGCTCGCCCCACGGGCTCCCGGGGCTCTCTCTCCAGACCTGCCACAGGAGATCGTGACCGTAGACCCAGGTCGCGCCGAGCGGCGCCCATTGCCACGTGAGGCCGTGCGCGCCGAGCGCCCGGCGGCGGGCGTCCCACTCAGGCGAGCGCTCGTCCGCGCTCGCGAGCTGGCGCGCGAGCTGATCGGCCGCGAGGAGGAGCGCGGAACGGCGCGCGTCCCGCGCCGCGGCCGCCTTCAGGAGATCCACGGCCATCGCGTAGGCCTTCGCCTGCGCGGCCGGATCCATCGGACTCTCCCTGAAGCGCGCGAGCAGCCCGCCGTAGTCTGGATACGTTGCGCGCAGCTCGTCGCCGAGCAGGGCGGCGAGCCGCGCCTCCACCTGCTCCGCCCAGGCCGGCGCTCCCGTCGCCGCCCGCTCGCGCTCGTCCTCCCTGAGGGCGGCGAGGAGCGGCCGGTGGCGGGCGAGGACCCCGACGTACGGGGAGCCCGCGGTCGGCTCGTCGACGTACAGCAGGATCTCCAGCGCGTCGGTCCGCCACCGCCTGACGTCGCGCCAGGACGCGGCGCCGAACTCGAGCACCGTCGGCGTCGCCGGGCGCTCGCCCGCGCCGTGGCGCGCGGAGATCCGCTCGGCGAGCCCCCGATGACGCTCGGCGAGCGCCGCCGCGGAGGGGCCCGGCGGGGCGACCGTCACGCGGAGCTGCTCGAGCCGCGGTGCCGGAGGATCGCCCGGCAAGACGTAGAAGAACCACTCGCTGACGGTGGCCGCGGCCTCGCGGCGGCAGCGGTACGCCCATTCCTCGTCGGCCGTCGTCCAGCTTCCCGTGCTGCGGACGCGCTCGCAGCTCGCCGGCGGGCCGGGGCGCGTCCACTCCTCGTAGGTGGCGCCCCAGCGCGCAGCGCCCAGCGCGCCCCACGCCTCCTCGACGGTCGCGTCGGCCGCGGCCGCCGCGTGCGGCGCGAGGGCGAGCGCGAGCGCGAGGAGCGCGGGGCCGTGGCGCGCCACCGCCCGGCTCAGCGCGGGGCCATGCGGATCGCGCCGTCGAGGCGGATCGT
Organism: Candidatus Methylomirabilota bacterium; assembly: GCA_035260325.1. NCBI lineage: Bacteria > Methylomirabilota (SeqCode) > Candidatus Methylomirabilota bacterium. The sequence continues at coordinate 11,606 of DATFVL010000070.1, forward strand.
CTCGCCGTTGAGCATGCCGTTCTCGACGATGTGGAGCACGAGCGCGGCGTACTCGTCGGGGCGGCCGAGCCGCGGCGGGAACGGCACCTGCTTGGCGAGTGACTGCCGCGCGGGCTCGGGCAGGGTGGCGAGGAGCGGCGTGTCGAAGATCCCCGGCGCGATCGTGCAGACGCGGATGCCGAGCTCGGCGAGGTCGCGCGCGATCGGTAGCGTCATGCCGACGATGCCGCCCTTGGAGGCGGAGTACGCCGCCTGACCGATCTGGCCGTCGAACGCGGCGACGGAGGCGGTGTTGACGATGACGCCGCGCTCGCCCGCGGCGCTCGGCGCGTTCTGGGCCATGATCGCGGCGGCGAGCCGGATCGCGTTGAAGTGGCCGATCAGGTTGATGTTGATGACGCGCGTGAAGTCCTCGAGCCGCGCCGCGCCCTGCTTGCCGACGGTCTTGGCCGCGGTGCCGATCCCCGCGCAGTTCACGAGGACGTTGATCCCCCCGAACCGCTGCCGCGCCTGGTCGCAGGCACCCGCGACCTGGTCGCCGCTCGTCACGTCCGCCGGCGTGAAGAGGGCGTTGCCGCCGAGCGCCGCGGCGACGTCGGCGCCCTTGGAGGCCGGCAGGTCCAGCAGCGCGACCCGGCCGCCCGCCTTCACGATGCGCTCGGCCGTCGCGCGCCCGAGCCCCGACGCGCCGCCAGTGATCACGGCGTTCACGGTTCGAAGTTCCATCGCTGCCTCCTTCGAGATTTGCGTCCCCCGCCTCGGCGGATTCTAGCCCAACGGGCCGTCCTGCCTACCCGAACAGGGGGCTTGACTGATACTAAACATCTGATTAGTCTCTAACTCCCATGACGGTCGGTGAGCTCCTCCGCCAGGGAGCGGTCACTGAGATCGTCGGCCCGCTCTGCTCGGGCCGCACGAGCCTGCTCGTCGCCTGTCTCGGCGAGGTCGGGCGTGCCGGGGGCGCCGCGGCGCTGATCGACGCCGACGACGCGTTCGATCCCGCCTCCGCCGCGCGGGCGGGTGTGGACCTCGACCGCGTGCTCTGGGTGCGGTGCGGCGGGCGGCGCGGCGCCGCGCTCCGGGCCGCCGATCTGCTCGTCCGCTGTCCCGGCTTCGCCCTGGTCGCGCTCGACGTGGGTGAGAGCCCGCCGCGGATCTCGCTGGCCCAGGCCTTCCGCCTGAGGCTGGCGGTCCGCCGCGGGGGCGCGGCGCTCCTCGTCGTCGCGCGGCGGCGAGTCCTCGGCGCGGGCGCGGCCCTCGCCGTCGAGACCCGCCGCCGCGGGCTCGCGTGGGCCGGCCCGCGCCTCGTGCCGACGCGCCTGGCCGGTGTCGAGACGAGCGTGAGCGTGCTCCGGCGGCAAGGGGCGGCGGCGCCGGGGGACGGCGTCGTGTGGTGGCGCGCATGAACCGGGTCGCCTGCGTCCGCGTGCCGTACTTCGCCGCGGCCGCCGTCGAGCGCGGCGAGCCCGCGCTCGCCGAGGGCCCGCTGGCGATCGTCACGGGCGCGCCGCCCGCGACGCGCGTCGTCGAGGCCAACGGCGCGGCGCGCGAGCGCGGCGTCGAGCCGGGGCTCACGGACGCCGAGGCGCGGGCGCGCTGTCCCGATCTCGTGCGGCGGCCGCTGGGCGACGAGGTCGTCGCGTCGGCGCGCCACGCGCTGCTCGAGGCCTGCCTCGGCGTCTCGCCCCGCGTCGAAGACGCCGGCGCCGGGCTCGTCCACGTGGACGTGACGGGCCTCGGGCGCCTGATCGGGCCCGACGCCGCGGTCGGTGCGCGCCTCGCGCGCGCGGCACGCGCGGTCGGGCTCGAGGCGCGCGTGGGGATCGCGGGGAGCCGCGCGGCCGCGCGCGTCGCGGCGCGCGTCGGTGCGCGCGTGAACGTCGTGCCGCCGGACGGCGAGCGCGCGGCGCTCGGACCGGTGGCGCTCGCCGAGCTCGAGCTCCCCGACGAGCTCGCGCAGACGCTCGCGCGCTGGGGCCTCCTGACGCTCGGCGAGCTCGCCGCGCTGCCGCGCACCGGGCTCGCCTCGCGGCTCGGCACGCCGGGGCTCGCGGCGCACGACCTCGCCTGCGGGCGGGACCGCGAGCCCTTCCGCGCCTGGGTGCCCCCGCCGTTCTGGGAGGAGGCGCAGGGGCTCGAGTGGGAGCTCGACTCGCTCCCCGCCCTCGCGGCCGTGCTCGAGCGCGTGCTCGCACGGCTCGCCGCCCGGTTCGAATCGGCCCGGCTCTGGGCGGACGCGCTCGACGTCAGGCTCACGCTCGCGTCCGGCGGTCACCACGCGCGCGTGGTCACCCTCGCCGCGCCGATGGGCGAGGTCCGGCCGATGCTGACCCTGCTCGTCCTCGACCTCGAGGCCCATCCACCGCGGGCGCCCGTGGTCGGCGTCTCCGTGAGCGCGCGCGTCGTCCCGCGGCGCGCCGTCGCCGCCGGGCTCTGGGAGCGCTCCGTCCCGACCGTCCGCGACCTCGCCGCCGTCCTGACGCGCCTCGCCGGGCTCGTCGGCCCGGCGGGCGTCGGCGCCGCCGTCCTCGACGATTCCCACCGTCCCGACGCTCACACCCTCGCCCCCTTCGATCCGACCGCCGCGGGCGGAGCCGAGATTCCCAGGGCCGGGGCGGGGGACGTCCCGAGCGAAGTGGGGTTTTCTGAGCGAGGGATCGCCCCCGCCTCGGCCCCGGGTGTTCTCGTGCTGCGGCGCCTGCGGCCGCCGCGGCCGGTGGAGGTGGAAACGGACGCGGCCGGGCGGCCGGCGGTCGTGCGCGGCGCGCTCGGTCCCGAGGCGCGCGTCGTCACGTGCGCGGGGCCCTGGCGGAGCTCGGGGGAGTGGTGGGACACGCGGGCGTGGGCGCGCGACGAGTGGGACGTGGCGCTCTCCGACGGCGCGCTCTGCCGGCTCGCCCACGACGCGCCCACGGGCCGCTGGGCGCTCGACGGCGTCTACGACTGACGGTGATGTTCATCGAGCTGCACGCGCAGTCCGCGTTCTCGTTCCTCGAAGGCGCCGCCGAGCCGGAGGCCTTCGTCGCGGAGGCGGCGCGGCTCGAGATGCCCGCGGTGGCGCTGGTGGACCGGGACGGCGTGTACGGCGCGCCGCGTTTCACCCGCGCGGCGCTCGCCGCGGGCATCCGCCCGATCGTCGGCAGCGAGCTGACGCTCGCCGACGGCTCGCGCCTGCCGCTGCTCGTGGAAGACCGCGAGGGTTACCAGAACCTCTGCCGCCTGATCACACTGATGAAGCTCAGGACGACCAAGGCAGGGCGAGCCGCCAAGGGGGAGGTGGCCGCGACCCTCGACGACATCGAGCCCTACGCCGCCGGGCTCGTGTGCCTCACCGGCGGTGCGCGCGGCCCGCTCGCGATGCGGCTGGCGCGCGGGGACGACGCGGGCGCGCGGGAGGTCCTCGACCGGCTCCTCGCGATCTTCGGCAGCTCGGGCTGCTACGTCGAGGTCCAGCGCCACCTTGCCCGCGAGCAGGAACGGATCCTCCAGCGCCTCGTCGAGCTCGCGCGAGCGGCGCGAGCACCGCTCGCCGGCGCGAACCAGCCGCTCTACGCCCGCCCTGAGGGTCGGCAGCTCGCCGACGTCTTCACCTGCATCCGCGAGAAGACCGACCTCGACCGCGCCGGCCGGCGCCTGCAGGCGAACGCCGAGCGCCTCCTCAAGGACGAGCGGGAGATGGCGCGGCTCTTCCACGATTTCCCCGACGCGCTCGCCAACACGGGCGAGCTCGCGCTGCGCCTCGGCTTCACGCTGAAGGACCTCGGCTACCGCTTTCCGGAGTTTCCGCTGCCGCCCGGCCAGACGCCGCTCGAGCACCTGCGCGAGCTCGCGGAGCGGGGCGTGCGCGCACGGTACGGCGCGGGCCCGCTCGCCGCCCGCGCGCGCCGCCAGATCGCCCACGAGCTCGAGATCATCGGCCGCCTCGACCTCGCCGGCTATTTCCTGATCGTGTGGGACATCGTCGAGCACTGCCGCGCCAACGACGTCCTCGTGCAGGGACGCGGCTCGGCGGCGAACAGCGCGGTCTGCTACGCGCTCGGCATCACGGCGGTGGATCCCGTCGGCATGGAGCTCCTGTTCGAGCGCTTTCTCAGTGAGGCACGGGGGGAATGGCCCGACATCGATCTCGATCTTCCGAGCGGCGGCCGAAGGGAGTCGGTCATTCAGTACGTCTACAGTCGATACGGCCGTCTCGGAGCGGGGATGACCGCCAACGTGATTACATACAGAGGCCGGAGCGCGGCGCGCGAGGTCGGCAAGGCGCTCGGGCTCCCGCGCGACATGCAGGACCGGCTCGCCCGGCTCGTCGGGAACTGGGGCTACCAGGATCCGGACGAGCTCCTGATCAAGCACCTCGCGGAAGCGGGCTGCGACCCGTCACACCCGCGCATCCGGCACTTCGCGCGGCTCTGGCTCAAGATCCAGGACCTGCCGCGCCACCTCGGCCAGCACTCGGGCGGCATGGTGATCGCTGCCGGCCGCCTCGACGACGTCGTGCCGCTCGAGCCCGCGACCATGCCGGGGCGCGTCGTCGTCCAGTGGGACAAGGATGACTGCGCGGGGCTCGGCATCATCAAGATCGACCTGCTCGGGCTCGGGATGATGTCGGTGCTCCAGGACTCGCTCGCGCTCGTCCGCGAGACCGGCCGCGAGGTGGACCTGGGGCACCTGCCGCCCGACGACCCCGCCGTCTACCGGAGCCTGCAGCAGGCGGACACGATCGGCGTGTTCCAGGTGGAGAGCCGCGCCCAGATGGCGACGCTCCCGCGCGTCCTCCCCGAGCGGTTCTACGACCTCGTCGTGCAGGTCGCGATCATCCGCCCCGGGCCGATCGTGGGCGACATGGTCCATCCCTACATCCGGCGCCGGCGCGGGCGCGAGCCCGTCACGTACCCGCACCCGTCCCTGGAGCCCATTCTCAAGCGGACACTCGGCGTGCCGCTCTTCCAGGAGCAGCTCTTGCGGATGGCGATGACGGCCGCGGGCTTCACCGCCACCGAGGCGGAGGAGCTCAGGCGCGCGCTCGGTTTCAAGCGGAGCGAGCGGCTCATGGGCGACGTGGAGGCGAAGCTGCGCGCGGGTATGGCGCGGCAGGGGATCGAGGGCGCCGCCGCGGAGACGATCGTGCGCTCGATCACCTCGTTCGCGCTGTACGGCTTCCCGGAGTGCGTCGTCGGCGAGACGCGGGTGATCGACGCCGATACGGGGCGCTGGGTGGCGATCGAAGACGTCGTGCAGAGACGCGCGCGCCTCGGGAGCACGCTCGCCTGCGACGCGGACATGAAGATCCGGAAGCGCCGCGTGCTCAAGGCCACGGCGAGCGGACGCCGCATGGTCTATCGCGTCCGCACCGCGCTCGGCCGGGAGATCACCGCGACGGCCGAGCACCCGTTGCTCACGATGGATAGCTGGCGTCCGCTGGCGGCCCTCAATCTGGGCGATCGCGTCGCCGGCTTGCGACCCGTCGGCGGCGCCCTGCTGGAGGGGGCCGAACTCGACTGGGACCGGATCGCCAAGGTCGAACCGCTCGGTGAGCGGGAGACGTTCGATCTCAGTGTCGAGGGTGACCACAACTTCCTGGCGAACGACTTGGTCGTCCACAACTCGCACGCGTCGAGCTTTGCACTGCTCGCATACGCGAGTGCGTACCTCAAGGTGCACCACCCGGCGGCGTTCTACGCGGCGCTCCTGAACAACCAGCCGATGGGGTTCTACCATCCCGCGACGATCGTCAAAGACGCCCAGCGCCACGGCCTCCGCTTCCTCCCGATCGACGTCACGCGCTCCGGGTGGCTGTGCGCGATCGAGCCCGACCCGCGCGGCGGCCACGCGGTGAGGCTCGGCCTGCGATACGTGAAAGGGTCGCGCGAGGCGACGGCACGCGCGCTCGTGCGGGCGCGGGAGGCGCGGCCCTTCGCCTCGATCCAGGATCTGGCGCTCCGTGCCGGGCTCGCGCGCGACGAGCTCGAGACTCTCGCAGCCATTGGAGCATTAGCACCGCTCGGCGCCACGCGGCGGGCGAGCCTCTGGACGGCGGCGGCGCCGCATCACGGGCCGCTGTTCGCGGTGGCCGAGACGCGCCCAGCGCCGAGCCCGCTCAAGGAGATGACGGAAGTCGAGCGGCTCGTCGCCGACTACGGGGGCACGGGCGTGACGCTCGGCCGCCATCCGATGGCGCTGCGCCGCGCCGAGCTCGCGAGGCGCCGCGTGCTCGCCGCGCGTGAGCTCGCCGGCGTCCCGCACGGGGAGGCCGTCCGGGTGGCGGGTAGCGTCATCGTCCGCCAGCGCCCGGGCACCGCCAAGGGATTCGTCTTCCTGACCCTCGAGGACGAGACGGGGATCGCGAACGTGATCGTGACGCCGCCGCTCTTCGCGCGCTATCGTCTGACGCTCGTGGCCGCGCCGTTTCTTCTCGTGGAGGGTGTCGCGCAGCAGCAGGACGGCGTCGCCTCAGTGCGCGCCACGCGCGTGTCGGCGCTCGACGTGCTCGCGCGCGGCGTCCCTTCGCACGACTTCGGCTGATCGTCTTGCGTCACGCCTGCGGCATCGCTTACGCTCTCGAACACCGGGACCTGACGATGGTCGCCACCCAGCGAGCCGTCTCCTTCCGGTATGTGGCTGGAAGCCCGGCCACAGGGGGGATCATTGTGAAGCCGCGCCCGTTTCGCTTCGGAGTCCTGGGCGAAAGCGTTCGCTCGGCCGCAGAGCTGGTGGATACGGCTCGCCGCGCCGAGATCGCAGGTTACGCGACGTTTCTGATCCGCGACCACTTTATCGAGGAGCCGTTCGGCCACCAGCTTGCCCCAGTGGCCGCGCTCGCGACCGTCGCCGCCGCCACGGAGACGCTGCGCGTGGGAAGCCTCGTGATGTGTAACGACTACCGCCACCCGGTCCTCCTCGCCAAGGAGGTAGCCACGCTCGACCTGTTGTCAGGGGGCCGGCTCGTCGCCAGTCTCCGGCGGCCGGGCGGGAACGTCACGGGGATGACGTCCATCTCGAGCGACCTGGCTGGCAAGCGACTCGAGCTCGTACGGCTCGTGGCGCCACGCGCGTCCCATGTGGCGATCCTCTGGGACGAGAGGAACCCGGCATCCCGGCTCGCCGTGCAGGAGACCGAAGCGGCGGCGAGGACGTTAGGTCTCACCCTGAAGAACGTCCCCGTGCGAACCCCCGCTGATTTCGAGCCAGCGTTCTCCACCCTGGTCAGAGATCGCGCGGCGGCGCTCAGCATTACCTCGAGCCCGATGCTCTTCCCCCACCGTCAGCGACTGGCCGAGCTCGCCATGAAACACCGGCTCCCGACCGTCGCCGGCGATCGTGCGTTCGTGGATGCGGGCTGCCTGGCCGCCTATGGCACCGACTATCCGAACCTCTTCCGCCGGGCGGCAACGTTCGTCGACAAGATCCTCAAGGGTGCCAAACCCGGTGACCTGCCCATCGAGCAGCCGACCAAGTTCGAGCTGGTCATCAACTTGAAGACGGCCAAAGCGCTCGGCCTCACGATCTCGTCGTCTCTCCTGCAGCGGGCGGATCACATCATCCAGTGAGGTCTATATCCGGTGATGCATACGTCGCGAGCCCTGACTCCGGTGGGCGCACGATGAGAGAGACATGAGAGTCAAGGTCTTCAACCGCAAGGGCCAGCTCGTTGGGCCGGTCGAGACCGCCCCCGTGGAAAAGACTGACGCGCAGTGGCGG
>DATFVL010000071.1 GCA_035260325.1 Candidatus Methylomirabilota bacterium
GGGCGCGCCCTTCGCCATCGCCGCGAACGCGTCGATGACCGCCGGCAGCGGCTCCCAGTCCACGACGACGTCGGCCGCCGCGTCCACGGCGACGGCCTCGCTCGTCGCGATGACGGCGGCGACCGCCTCGCCCACGTGCAGCACGCGGCCCACCGACAGCGGATAGTGCTTGCGCCCGATGCTCGCGGCGCCGCCGCCGCTGCCGCCCTCGGCGGAGGCACCGCCGAGCGGGAGCGGGGCGCAGAGGGGCTTCACGTCCTCGCCGGTGACGACCTTGAAGACGCCGGGGCGCTTGGCGGCCTTCGCCGCGTCGATCTTCCGGATTTTCGCGTGGGCGTGCGGGCTCCGCACGAACGCGACGTAGTGGAGACCCGGCGGCGTCACGTCGGTGACGTAGGTCGAGCTGCCCGTGATCAGCCGGGGGTCTTCCTTGCGCTTCACTTCCGCGCCCATCAGTCTCGGGGTCGCCATCGGGGGTCCTTTCGTGGACGTGGCGTCGGCGAATCGGCGCTTCACAGGATAGCGCAGCCCGGAAGAAGCGAGCGGCTGCCGGCCGGCGGGTCGCGGCCGGCCGGCAGCGCGGGAGCTACGCCTTGTCCTTGATCGCCGTGAGCACGCGCTCGGGCAGGAACGGCACGCTGCGCACGCGCGCTCCGGTGGCGGCGAAGATCGCGTTGGCGAGCGCCGGGGCGATTGTCGTCACGCCGGGCTCGCCGACGCCCGTCGGGTAATCGCCGCTCGGCCAGACGTGCACCTCGACGAGGTCGGGTACACCGTTCATGCGGAGGACGTGGTAATCGTGGAAGTTGCTCTGGACCAGCGCGCCCTTGGCGACGGTCCCGCGCTCCTTGAGCGCGTTGCTCAGGCCGAAGAGCAACGAGCCCTCGACCTGGGAGCGGACGCCGTCCGGATTGACGACGATGCCGCAGTCCACGGCGCAGATGATCTTCTCGACGCGCACCTCGCCCGTCTTCGGGTCCACCCGGGCCTGGACGGCCGACGCGGTCCACGTGGGCGACTTCTTCTCCTGCGCCGAGACGCAGGCGAGGCCGAGGCCGGTGTTCGCCGGCATCTGCTTGCCCCACCCGATGCGCTGTGCGACGATCCGAAGCACGTTGGCCAGGCGCGGGGCGTCGTCCAGCATCGCGAGGCGGAACGCGAGCGGATCCGCCTTCCCTAGGTGCGCCAGCTCGTCGACGAACGACTCGACCGCGAAGAACGTGTAGTTCGGCGCGACGGCGCGCACGTACCCGACCGAGATGCCGGTCTCGACGCGGATCGCGCGGACCGACTGGTTGGGGATGGCGTACACGTGGTCCGCGCCGTTGAGCGCGAAGTCGTCGAGGCCCTGCTTGTTCAGGAAGTCCTTGCCCCACCGCACCCCCGGGTGGGACGCCACGACCACGTTGTCCCACGCCATGACCTTCCCTGCGGCGTCGAGCCCCGCGCGCAGTGTCTGGTGCGTCGCGGAGCGGTAAAAGTCGCGGCGCAGGTCCTCCTCGCGCGAGCGGATCAGCTTGATCGGCCGCCCCGCTTCGCGGGCGATCAGGGCCGCCTCGAGGATGATGTCGGCGTCGAGGCGTCGTCCGAAGCCGCCGCCCAGGTAGTGCTGGTGGATCCGGATGTTCTTCGCCTCCGTCTTGAGCACGGCGGCGAGCAGGCCGACGGCCAGCGTCTGGAACTGGTTGCCGGTGAAGAGGTCGTACACGCCGCCCTCGACGCGCGCGAGGCAGTTCATCGGCTCCATCTGCATGTGGGCGACGTAGTCCGTCGTGTACGTGGCCTCGTGGACGCGGGCCGCCTGCTGGAGCGCCTGCCGCGCGTCCCCGGCCTTGTGCCATTCGATCGCGCCGGCGCCGTCCTTCGCCTTCGCCGCGAAGTCGCTGAAGATCGATTCGCTCGTCACGGCGACGTTCGGGCCCGGCTCCCAGACGATGCGGAGCGCGTCGCGCGCTTGGACCGCGGCCTCGTACGTGGTCGCCACCGCGGCCACGAGCTGGTCCGTGACGACGGTCTTGAGCCAGCCCTTCACCTTGCGGGCCTCGGTGTCGTCCACCGACTTGTGCTTGCCGCCCTCGTGCGTCGGCGGATACGCGACCTTCGCGTAGGCCATGCCCGGCAGGAAGGTGTCGATCCCGAATTTCGCCCGGCCGTTCGTCTTCTCGGGGATGTCGAGGCGCTGGATCCACTGGCCGACGAGCCGGTAGTCCGCGGGCCTCTTGAGCGCGATCTTCTTGAGCTCGTCCTCGGAGAAGGTCTTCGTGATCGGCACCCGAGCGACGAGCTCGCCGTAGCCGATCGAGCGCCCGGTGAGCAGGTGGCGCACGACGCCCCGCTCCGCCACGCAGTCCGCGGGGGCCACGTTCCAGTGCCGCGCCGCCGCGTCGAGCAGCAGGAGGCGCGCTGCGGCGCCCGCGCGGGAGAGCGCGTCGAACGTCCAGTTCACGCTCCAGCTCCCGCCGGTCAGCATCAGCCCGTACTTCGGGTCGTTGGTCGGATAGTCGATACGGATGTCCTTCCAGTCCGCCTCGAGCTCTTCGCCGACGATCTGCGCGAGGGCGGTGCCCACGCCTTGGCCCATCTCGGCCTTCATGATGTGGACCGTGACGAGGCCGTCCGGCGTGATCGTGAGCCAGGCGTTCGGCTCGAACATCTGGACGGCGGCGGCGCGCTCGATGCCGTCGCCGATCCTGAACGCGAGCGTCAGCCCGACGCCCGCCGCGGCGCTACCCTTCAAGAAGTCCCGGCGGCTCAGCTCGGTCGTCATGGCTATGCCCCCTGCGCCGCGCGCTTGATCGCGCGCTTGATGCGGATGTACGTGGCGCAGCGGCAGATGTTGCCCGACATGGCCGCGACGATCTCGTCGTCGGTCGGCTTCGGGTTCTTCGCCAGCAGCGCCGCCGCCTGCATGATCTGTCCCGACTGGCAGTACCCGCACTGCGGCACCTGCTCGGCGATCCACGCGAGCTGGAGCGGATGCCGTCCCTGCGGGTGGAGCCCCTCGATCGTCGTGATCTTCTTGCCGGCGGCCTGCGCCACCGTCGTCTGGCACGAGCGGACCGCGACGCCGTCGAGGTGCACGGTGCACGCGCCGCACTGCGCCATGCCGCAGCCGAACTTCGTGCCCGTGAGCCGCAGGCGCTCGCGAATCACCCAGAGCAGGGGCGTGTCGGAGGCGACGTCGACCTCGTGGGCCTTACCGTTGATGGTGAGCCTGGCCATATGACCCCTCCTTCCGTGGCGGGTCCGGGCCGACCGACGGGCGTGACTGCGTGACTGTAGGACCGGCTCCGAGTACTGTCAAGCCGGTCCCATGAGCTACCACCCCGGGCCCGACGAGTGGGAGGCGAGGCCCCCGGCGCAGCTCGGCCTCCACGCCGACGGGCTCCGCGCGGCGATCGAGTACCACCAGGCCCACGAGTCGGCGTGGCCCCGGGACTTCTTCACCGAGACCGGGCGTTACATCGGCGTGGCCGGGGAGCCCGAGGCGCCGGGCGACGTGCTTGGCCCCGTGCGGTCGCGCGGCGGACCGAACGGCCTCGTCGTCCGCGGCGGTTACATCGCCGCCGAGTGGGGCGACACGCGCCGGCCGGACATGACGTTCAGCGTCGCGAAGAGCTACCTCGCCGCGCTCGCGGGCGTCGCCGTCGCGCGCGGCCTCATCAAGTCCATCGACGACCGGGCCGGCGAGTATGCGCTCGACGCCGGCTTCGCCGCGCCCCAGAACGGCGGGATCACCTGGCGCCACTTTCTCAACCAGACGAGCGAGTGGCAGGGGACGCTCTGGGACAAGCCCGACTCGATCGATCA
>DATFVL010000072.1 GCA_035260325.1 Candidatus Methylomirabilota bacterium
ACTTCACCCGCCGCTCGCTCGTGTGGTCGGCGAGGATGAGCTTCTTCGAGCGCGTGCCGTTGACGATGTAGGCCACCCAATCGTCGAGGTTCGGCGTTCCGCGCCAGGCGACCGTGACGCCCGAGAGGCGCATGCGGCGACGGCCTTCCACCTTCGCGAGCGGCTTGCGGCTTCCGTCCATTGTGCCCTCTATCTCGCTACACTGCGCCGGTCGGGTGGGACCGAAGAGCGGGTTGAGCCAAGTCTGAGAACATTGCCTGCCAAACTTACGAGCGGCGCGATTTCCGTGTCAAGGTCTCCTTTGTCCGCTAGAAATGCCCGCGCGAGGCGATGCGATGGCGCGCGGACCGCGTGTAATCGGGAAAACTTCGTGGTCTGCCCTCCGTGGACGAATGGACCGGCACAATTCGCCAGCCTGCCCGCGAGACCGCGCCAGGGCGTGTGATTTTGGCGTCTGTGGATAGCGGTGGACATGTGGATAAGCTGTGAGCAGTTTTTGGCGCGCCGCCGGCTCAGGTGCGCGCGGCGAGGAGCCGCTCGAGGATCTCCCGCGCGAGAATGGGGCCGCGCGTGATGAATCCGGTGAAATATCCGACCGCGGTCGCGCCTTCCCGGAGGAGCTCGAGGGCTTTTTCGGGCGAATCCACGCCGCCGGTGGCGATGATCTCGAGCCCGGCGAATTTCGCGCGCGTCCGCCGCAGGTTCGCGAGCGTGTGGGCGAAGATCTCCGGTCCGGAGAGGCCGCCGATCCTCTGGGACAGCCGCGGCTCGTCCACGCGGCGTGTGTTGCCGTAGTTCACGATGCGGATCCCGGCCTCGAGCGCGGCCGGGATGATCTGCGCCTCGTTCGCGTCCGCAAAGTCGGGCGAGAGCTTGACGATGAGGGGCTTCGCCGTGGCCGCGCGCACGGCCCGCAGGAGCGTCACCAGCTCCGCGGGCCGGCGGCTCCACTCGTAGACGAGCGCCGTGTTGGGCGAGGAGATGTTGAACTCGACCAGGTCGCCGAGCGGGCCGAGCGCCTGGACGAGCGCGACGTAATCGTCCACCGATTCGCCCGCGACGCTCACGATCAACGGCACGCGGTGCGGCAGCCCCGCGAGCAGGGCACGGAAAGCCTCGAGCCCTGGGTTCTGAAAGCCGTTGCAGTTCACGAGGCCGGGCCCGGCCGCGGTCCGCACGCGGACCAGGTTCGGCTGCGGATGGCCGGGCCGCGCCTGCCGCGTGATGGACTTCGCCGTGACGGCGCCGAAGCCGAGCCCCATCGCGCGCCGGAGGATGCGCGGGTCGTAGTACATCGCCGCGAGGATGAGCGCGTTCGGCAGCCGCACGCCGCCGAGCGTCACCGCGAGGCGCGGGTCCTCGAGGCGGAACGCGCCGAGGCGGTCCCACGGGAGGAGCTTGAGCGCCGTCTGCCCGAGCGCGATCGCCGTCGGCTCGGGAAGGCGGCAGAGCAGGCCGTCGTAGAGGACGCGGTAGAGGGCCCCGATGGCTCGCGTCATGCGGAAACCGCCCGAGAATAGCACACGGTTCTTGACGATGGGGGACGGGGCCTTTAGGGTAAGGCATTGATTCACATCGTGAACTCGCGGGTCCTGCTCGCGCTCGGTGCGGCGCTCCTCACGGGGGCGTGCGCGATCGGCCCCCTCGGGGTACCGCCGCTCGACGGCGCCGCGGGCGACGACGTCACCGCGCCGGCCTTCGTCTTCGCCGCGGACACGTTCGCCTTCCCCAACGAGATCCGCGCGCGGCACCCGGACGTCCACGACCTCTACGCGAACTATTGCTTCGTGCTGGCGCGCGGCGTCCGCCAGTTCCAGCAGTTCGCGCGGTTCGACCCGGCGCTGCCGAAGCGCGACCACGCGGGCTACGTGGCCCTCGTGCGACGCATCGCGGCGCGCGCGCCCTGGGAGCCGGCGCTGCCGTCGGCGGAGCGCGTGCCGATCCCCGGCTACGCGGACCTGCGCGAGTTCTCGCGCGCCGAGGAGTCGGCGGTGAAGGAGGGGCTCGGCGGGCGGTTCTGGACGATGGCGCACTGGACGAACTGGCGGGTCGGCTTCGTCGTGACGCGCGCCCACCAGGAGAACGTCGCGCGCGAGATCGTCGAGGAGCTCCGCGCGGGCCGCCTCGTTCAGCTTCTGATCACGAACTGGCCGAAGCCCGAGCTGAACCACACGGTCGTCGCGTTCGCGGCGCACGACACGGGCGCCGGCATCGACTTCAGCGTCTCGGACCCGAACGACCCGAGCGAGCCCGGCGTCCTCACCTGGCGCCGCGCGACCCGGCGCTTCTGGGCGACGCACGTCTACGACACCGAGCCCGGCGACATCCGGGTCTTCCGGATGTACTTCTCGCGGCTGCTCTGATGACCCGCGTGCCCGCCGCGCCGCCCGGCGCGCTCACGCTTCCGGACACCCCGCCGCGCTGGTACGCCCACGACTGGAACCGCGCGGCCGTCTATCGGGTCGGCGCGGGCGTCCTCGGCGCCCTGCCGCGCCGCGCGCGGCTCGGGCTCGCGGCGGCGGTCGCCGCGGTGGCGCCGTTCCCGGCCGAGCGCGCCGTGGTCCGCGCGAACCTCGCGCGCATCGCGCCCGGCCTCACCGCGGCGGAGCGCCGGGCCCTCGCGCGCCGGGTGTTCCGCTGCTTCGCCATGTGCTTCGCCGATCTCCTCACCGCGAACCGCTCCGACAGGGAGGCCGGCGCCCTGCTCGCAGGCGTCGAGGGCGAGGAGCATCTCCACGCCGCGCTCGCCGCCGGGCGCGGCGTCATCTTCCTCACGGCGCACTTCGGGAACTGGGAGCTCGCCGGCCGGCTCCTCCTGCGCCGCTTCCGCCGGCCGACCCACGTGCTGGTCGCCGCCGAGCCCGATCCCGGCGTCGAGGCGTTCCTCCGCGGCGGGGGACCGCTCAGGTTCGTGACGCGCGATCATCCGGTCGCGGGGGTGACGCTGCTGGCGGCGCTGCGGCGCAACGAGGTGGTCGCGATGCAGGGCGACCGGGGGCTCGGCACTCGCGGCGACCTCGCGCTCCCGTTCTTCGGCGCCCCCGCGGCGTTCCCGCTCGGGCCGTTCGTGCTGGCGCGCGCCGCGGGCGCGCCGCTCCTGCCGGCCTTCTGCGCGCTGCGCGACGACCGGCGCTACGCGGTCACGCTCGGCGCCCCGATCCGCGTGGCCCCCGAGGGCGAGGCCGCGGCGCTCGTGGCGTGGGTGCGGGTGCTCGAAGACCGCGTGCGGCGCCAGCCCGAGCAGTGGTTCAACTTCTTCGACGTCTGGGGCGGCGCCCCTGCGCGCTGAGCCCGTCGTCATCGTGGCCGCGGGGGCCGTCACCCCGATCGGGGGCGATCTCGACGCCTTCTGGTCCGGGCTCGTGACGGGCAGCGACGGCATCACACGGATCGAGCGCTTCCCCGTGGACGACCTCCGCGTGGGGCGCGGCGGCGAAATCAAGAAGCTCCGCGCGGGGCGGCCGCCGGGTCCGGGGTGCCGCGCCTCACAGCTCCTCTTCGCCGCGGCGGACGACCTGGTGGCGCGCGCGCCGCTCGACGCGCCGGCCGGCCGCGTCGCCGTGGTCGTCGGCACCGCGCTCGGCGGCGTCGAGGAGCTCGAGGCCGCGCTCGAGCCCGGCGGCACCCTGCGCCAGGCCGCGGGCGCGCTCTACGACGCCCCCGCGCACGCGCTGGCGCGCCGGCTCGGCGCGCGCGGGCCGGTGCTGACCGTCTCCACGGCGTGCGCGTCGGGGGCGACGGCGCTCGGCGTCGCCGCCGACCTTCTGCGCGAGGGCGCCGCCGACCGCGTCGTGGCCGGCGGGTACGACGTCCTCTGCCGCTTCGTCATGCGCGGCTTCGACGCGCTCCGCTCGCTCACCCGCGAGCGCGTCCGGCCGTTCGACCGCCGTCGCAGCGGGCTCCTGCTCGGGGAGGGCGCGGGCCTCGTCCTGATGGCGCGCGAGGCCGACGCGCGGGGCCCGCGGCTCGGTCGCCTCCTCGGCCACGCGAGCGCGAGCGACGGCTCGCATCTGACGGCGCCCGCGCCCGACGGCCGGGGCCTCGAATTCGCGGTCCGCGCGGCGATGGACGAGGCGGGCGTCGCGGCGTCGGACGTGGACTTCGTGAGCGCTCACGGGACCGCGACGCCGTTGAACGACCGGGTGGAGACCGAGGTGCTCCGGCGCGTGCTGGGGCCGCGGGCCACGGCGATCCCGATGAACTCGATCAAGGGCGGGCTCGGCCACACGATGGGCGCGGCGGCGACGCTGGAGGCCATCATGTGCCTGCTCGCCTCGCGCGAAGGCGTCGTGCCGCACACGGTCGGCCTCGAGGAGCGCGATCCCAGCTGCGATCTGGACTACGTCGCCGCGGCGCCGCGCGTGGCGCGGCCGCGCGTGAGCCTCAGCACCTCGCTCGGCTTTGGTGGGTGCAACGCCGCGCTCGTGCTGGAAGGGGCGGGCGCGTGAGGGGCGCGGCCGTCACCGGCGTCGGGCTCTTGACCGGGTGGGGCGAGGGCGTCGCCGCGCTCCCCGCCGACGCGCGGGCTTCCGCGGGCGGGCGGCGGATCGTCGCGCTGGCGCGCCCGGCGCTCGCGGGCGAGCGCTTCAGGCGGGCCACGCGCGAGTGCCTGCTCGGTGTCGCGGCGGTCGAGGCGCTGCTCCGCGACGCCGGCCTCGCGCGCGCCGACGTCGGGGGCAGCGACACGGCGCTGGTCTACGTCACCGCGGCCGCGTACGGCGCCTCGAACCTGGAGTTCGTTCGCGCCGGGGGAAAGCCGGGGGCGTTGCACTTCCCGTACACGGCGCCGAGCGCGGTGCCGGGGGAGGTCGCGATCGAGTTCGGGCTCACCGGCGCGTACACGATCCTGATCGGCGGGGCCGCGGCGACGCTCGACGCGCTCCGGCAGGCGACGCGCCTCCTGGCCGGTGGCCGGTGCCGGCGGGCGCTCGTTCTCGCGGTCGAGACGTTCGCCGAGTGCGAAGCGCTCTGGACCCGGGCGCGCTGGCTCGCCGGGCGGCCGCTGGTCGAGTCGGCGGCCTGCGCGCTCCTCGTTCCCGCGGACGCCGACACACCGCTCTCGCCGGCGCCCGGGCGCTCGGCCCTCGAGACGCTTGCCCGGGCGCGGGCCGGCGAGACGCTCGCCTGCGCGCCGCTCGTGGGGCTGGCGCTCGCCCGCGCCGCGGGCCCGGCCGGCGCGGTGACGCTCAGCGGGGAGTGGCGGGGCCGGCGCGCAGCGCTCGCGATTCAGGCACACTAGGAGGGCGATGGAACCCAAGGAAGTGCTCGACGAGCTGAAGACCATCCTGACGGCGCGGCTCAAGTTCGACCCGACGCGGGCCAGCGAGACCACGATGGAGACGGCGCTGCCCAAGGGCGTCGAGGGCTCGATCGGTCTCGACTCGCTCGACTTCATCGAGCTGTC
>DATFVL010000073.1 GCA_035260325.1 Candidatus Methylomirabilota bacterium
CGCGGCGGCCGCGTTGCCTCGGGCGAGCTCGGCCCGTCCGAGCTCGTAGTAGGCGACCGCGAGCCACTCCGTCTCCGCCGATCGGCCGGCGGCGGCGACGGCCCCCAGGATCCGGTGCTGGAGGTCGAGGAGCTCCGGCCAGCGCCCGGCCTCGGCGGCGAGCTCTCGGAGGCCCCGGAGCGCGCCGACGTGGTTGCGGCGCGCCTGGAGGACCTGCCGGTAGAGCGTGCCCGCCTCCTCAGGCCGGCCGGCGGCCCGCGCCTCGTCCGCGCGCCGGAGCAGCTCCAGCGTCTGCGGGTCGTCGGAGAGGGGCGCGCTCGCCGTCGGGGCGAAGAGCCGCCTGAGACCGAGGCCGACGGACACGAGGGTCCGGAGCGAGGCGAGGAGCGTCATGGCGCGGGCGGGCGGTTCGTGGAGCGCAGGGGGGCGCCGGTCGGGGCCGCGTGCGATCAGCCCGTGGCCATCCGCTCCTCTTGCTCGACCACGCGCTGACAGTCGATGCAGTAGCGGGCGAAGGGCAGCGCCTCGAGGCGTTTCTCGGAAATGGGCTCGCTGCAGCGCTCGCAGGAGCCGAAGGCGCCGTCGTCGAGCTTCTGCAGCGCGGAGACGACGTCGCGGAGGAGGCGGCGGTCGCCGTTGCCGAGCTCGAAGAAGAACTCCCTGTTGTAGGCGGTGTTGGCCTGGTCGCCCAGGTCCTTGATCGAGTCGTCCTCCTGATCCTTGCCGTAGATGGCGGTCCGGCCGACCTCGTCCGCCAGTTGGCGCTGCTTCTCGACCAGCCGCTTCTTGAAGTACGCCAGTCGCTCTTTGCGCATCGCGGCCTCCCTCCGCCACGTCTGGCACGCGCTACTCAAGTCATGAACGCTAACACGCGTCCGGGAGGCGCGCAACACCTTCACGCCCTTTCGGAGCCGCCGGCGAGCGACAGGGTGGGCGCGTCGCCCCAGAGGCGCTCGAGCGCGTAGTAGGCGCGCGTGTCCTCGAGGAACACGTGCATGAGGACGTCGCCGTAGTCGAGGAGGATCCAGCCGCTGGCGGCGACGCCCTCGGTGTGGAGCGGCCGGACGTCCGCGCCCTTGAGCTCGTCGCGGATCGCGCCCGAGATCGCCTCCATGTGGGTCGTCGATTTGGCGCTGCAGAGCAGGAAGTAGTCGGCGATGCTCGAGACGGCGCGCACGTCCAGCACGACCAGGTCGGTCGCCCGCTTGTCGAGCGCCGCGCGCGCGGCGCTCCGCGCCTTCCGCTCGGCCGGCGGCTGCGTCACGCCCCCTCGGTCAGGTAGAGGCGCCGCGCGCGGATGTGGGCGAGGACCGCGTCGGGCACGCGGTAGGCGAGCGACCGCCCCTCGCGGACGCGGCGCCGGAGGTCCGACGCCGAGATCGGCAGCGACGTCACGCGCACGATCAGGGGCTCCTGCCCGATCTCGCGCACGACCTTCTGCGCCGCGGCGCTGTCGGGATCGAACGCGCTGCCGACGCGCGGGACCACGACGAGCCGGGCCAGTTCGGCAAGGCGCCGGGGCTCGCGCCACGTGAGGAGGTCGAGGAAGGTCTCCGAGCCCAGGAGGAGGAAGAGGTCCGCGCGGGGGATGCGGAGCTCCGCGAGCGTGTCCACGGTGTACGAGGGACCGGCGCGGCGCAGCTCGACGTCGGAGACCTCGAACCGCGGGTGGCCCGCCGTCGCGAGCCGGACCATCTCGTAGCGGTCGGCCGCCGGCGCCAGCCGCCCGGGCGGCTTGTGGGGCGGGACCGCGGCGGGCACGAACAGGATCCGGTCGAGGCCGAGCGCCTCGAGGACCTCGTCGGCGAGAAGCAGGTGCCCGTAGTGGATCGGGTTGAACGACCCGCCGAAGACCGCGGTGCCGGCCAAGCCCTAGTCCCGCACCTGACCGTCGCCCAGCACGATGAACTTCGTCGTCGTCAGCTCGCGCGCGCCCACCGGGCCGCGCGCGTGGACCCGCGAGGTCGAGACGCCCATCTCCGCGCCCATGCCGAACTGGCCGCCGTCCACGAGCCGGGTCGAGGCGTTCACGAGCACGGCGGCGGCGTCCACCTCGCGCGTGAAGCGGCGCGCGTGCTCGAGGTCGTTGGTGACGATCGCCTCAGCGAGCCCCGTGCCGTGCCGGCGGATGTGCGCGAGGGCGGCGTCGAGGTCGTCCACGACGCGCACCGCGAGGATCAGGTCCAGATACTCCGTGTCCCAGTCCGCGTCGGTCGCGGGCCGCGCCGCGGGCACGAGCGCCCGCGTCGCCGGGCAGCCGCGGAGCTCGACGCCCGCGTCGGCGAGCCGCCGCGCCGCCAGCGGCAGGAACGCCGGCGCGATCGCGCGGTGGACCAGGAGCGTCTCGAGCGCGTTGCAGACGCTCGGCCGCTGGGCCTTCGCGTTCACCACGATCTGCGCGGCCATCGCGGGGTCGGCCGAGGCGTCGACGAAAACGTGGACGAGGCCCTTGTCGTGCTTGAGCACCGGGACGCGCGAGCGCTCGGCGACCCACCGGACGAAGTCCTCGCCCCCCCGCGGGATGACGAGGTCGAGGAGCCCGTCGAGCTCGAGGAGCGCCGCGACCGCCGCCCGGTCGGTCGTGTCCACGAACTGGATCGCGTCGGCCGGGCCGCCCGCCTTCTCGAGCGCCTTGGCCAGCACGCCGGCGATCAGCGTGTTGGACTCGATCGCCTCGCTGCCGCCGCGCAGCACGACGGCGTTGCCGGCCTTCACGCAGAGCCCGGCGGCGTCGGCCGTGACGTTCGGGCGCGACTCGTAGATGAACGCGATGACGCCCAGCGGGACGCGGACGCGGGAGATCTCGAGGCCGTTCGGCCGGCGCCACGCCTCGACGACCATCCCCACGGGGTCCGGGAGCGCGGCGATCTCGCGGAGCCCCTGCGCCATCTCCTCGACGCGGGCCTCGCTGAGCGCCAGGCGGTCGAGGAACGCGCGCGCGGCGCCGCGGCTCCGGGCGCGCTCGACGTCGCCGCGGTTCGCTTCGAGGAGCGCCGCGGTCTTCTCGACGAGCCCGTGCGCCATCTGGAGGAGCGCGTCGTTCTTGATGCGGGTCGGGCAGAGCGCGAGCGCGCGCGCGGCCTCGCGCGCCGCGCGGGCCTTCCCTTCCACGAGCGCCCGGACGTCCATGGCCATCCCCTAGAGGATTACCAGATTATCGCGGTGGATCACTTCGTCGAAGCTCTTGTAGCCGAGCCGCGTCTCGATCTCGCTGGTCTGGGCGCCCTGGATCTTCCGGAGCTCCGCGGCGTCGAAGTTCACCACGCCGCGCGCGAACTCGCGGCCTCCAGCGCCCTGCACCGCCACCACCTCGCCCGAGGCGAAGTCGCCCTCGACGGCGACGACCCCCGCCGGGAGCAGGCTCTTCTTGTGCCGGGTCAGCGCCGCGAGCGCCCCCGCGTCCACCGTGAGCCGGCCCTGCGGGGGCACCGCGAACGCGATCCAGCGCTTGCGCGCGGCGAGCCGCTCGGCCTTCGGCGCGAAGTACGTCCCGACGGGCTCGCCGGCGAGGATCCGGGCGAGGACGCCGGGCTCGCGGCCGCTCGCGATCACCATCGCGACGCCCGACGCGGCGGCCTTCTTCGCGGCCTGGAGCTTCGTCGCCATGCCGCCGACCGAGACGCCATCAGCGCGGTCGCGGGCGAGCCGCGCGATCTCGTCGGTGACGGCCTCGACCCGCTCGACCCTGCGGGCGGCGGCGTTGACGGTCGGGTCGTCGCTGTAGAGACCGTCCACGTCGGTGAGGAGCACCAGCAGGTCGGCGTCGATCAGCGAGGCGACGAGCGCGCTCAGGTTGTCGTTGTCGCCGACCTTGATCTCCTCGACGGCGACCGTGTCGTTCTCGTTCACGATCGGGAGCACGTCGAAGCGCAGCAGCGCGAGCAGCGTGTTCTTCGCGTTGAGGTAGCGCGCGCGGTCGCCGATGTCCTGCGCGGTGAGCAGCACCTGGCCCACGTGGATCCCGTGCCGGGCGAACGCCGCTTCGTAGCGCTCCATGAGCGCGGACTGGCCGACCGCGGCGGCCGCCTGCTTCTCGGGGATCGAGCGCGGGCGCTCGGAGAGCCGGAGCCGCGCCATCCCCGTCGCGATGGCGCCCGACGTGACGAGCACGACGCGGCGCCCCTCGCGCGCGGCGGCGATGTCGCGCGCGAGCGCGCCGATGCGCTCGGGCGAGGCGCCGATACCGGGCTCGGTGACGAGCCCGGTGCCGACCTTCACCACGAGCCGGCGGACGCGGGGGAGCTTGCGCTCCTTCACGACACGCGTCCCGCGACGGCCACGGGCCCGGGCGCCGCCAGCGCCGCCGCGATGCCGCGGACCAGGTCGTCCAGACCGGCGCCGGTCGCCGCCGAGATCACGAAGCAGCGCAGGCCCTGCGCGGCGCACTGGCGCTCGAGCCGCTCCCGGCGCGACGCCGCCTCCGGCAGGTCGGCCTTGTTGGCGACGAGGAGCTGCGGCCGCGCGGCGAGCTCGGGCGAGTAGGCGCGGAGCTCCCGGTCGAGCGCCTCCCGGTCGTCCACGGGATCGCGCCCGGTCTGCGGATCGAGGTCGAGCACGTGGAGGAGGAGGCGCGTCCGCTCGGTGTGGCGGAGGAACCGGTGGCCGAGCCCCTTGCCCTCCGCGGCGCCCGGGATGAGCCCGGGCAGGTCCGCGATGACGAACGAACGCTCGGCGTCCACGCGCACGATGCCGAGCGTCGGCTCGAGCGTCGTGAACGGGTAGTCCGCGATCTTCGGCCTCGCCGCCGAGAGGCGCGACACCAGCGTGGACTTGCCCGCGTTCGGAAAGCCGATGACGCCGACGTCGGCGAGGAGCCGGAGCTCCAAGTGGAGCCAGCGCTCGGGCCCGGGCCGGCCGAGGTCGGCGCGGCGCGGGGCCCGGTTCGTCGAGGAGGCGAAGCGCGCGTTGCCGCGCCCGCCGCGCGCGCCCGCGATCGCGAGCACGCGCTGGCCCGGCGCCGCGAGGTCGCCCAGGAGCTCGCCCGTGGCGCGGTCGGTGACGACGGTGCCCGCCGGGACGCGCAGGACCAGGTCGCGGCCGGTGGCGCCGTGACGGTTCGAGCCTTCGCCGTGGGTGCCGCGCTCGGCGTGGTAGTGCCGCCGGTAGTGGAAATCGAGGAGGGTCGTCAGCGCGGGATCGGCCTCGAGCCACACGCTCCCGCCGTCGCCGCCGTCGCCGCCGTCGGGGCCGCCGCGCGGGACGTATTTCTCCCGGCGGAAGCTGACGCAGCCGGCGCCCCCGTCGCCGCCCTTGACGAAGACATCGATCTCGTCGACGAACATGCCAGGCACCGCGGGCCGGGCGGCCCGCCGGACGTCACATCGGGTTGGAGGCGACGCTCACGTAGCGCGAATCCCCGCGCCGCTCGAACCGCACA
>DATFVL010000074.1 GCA_035260325.1 Candidatus Methylomirabilota bacterium
GCCGCGGACGACGCGGTCCCGCCGGCGATGAGTCCCGGCAAGCCATCGAAGAGCGCCCGGTCGGGGGTGTCGGGGTAGAGGCTCTTGAGGACGCTCGCGGCGACGAGCGACAGGGCCACGATGCCGGCGAAGGCGATCGCGTAGGCCGCGAAGACGGTCCACAGCCGCGGCGGACCGAGGGGCGGCGGCGGTGCGGGCGCGTCCGCGGAGATCAGTCGAGCGCCGGACGGCGCGTGACCCAGCCGGCCGCCCGCTCGTAGGCGTGACCGAGCCGGAGCGTCGTCGCCTCGTCGAACGGGCGGCCCACGACCTGGAGCGCGAGCGGGCGCCCGTCGCGCGCGAACCCGCAGGGCACCGCGAGCGCCGGCAGGCCAAGCCCGTTGAACGGCCGGGTCAGGCGGGAGAAGCGTCCCATGCGGCGGACGACCTCCTCGGGCGTCCCCGCCTTCACCGCGTCGAGCGCCGGGGCGGGCTCGGGAATCACCGGCATCACCAGCGCCTGCGCCCCGGCGAACACCCGGGCGACGAATTCGCGCGCGCAGCGGGCGCGCAGCCGCAGCGCCTGGAGATAGTCGTGCGCGGAGATGCGGAGGCCGACCTCGAGGCGGGACCGGACCGCGGGCTGGAGCTCGTGCGGCCGCTCGCGGAGGAGCTTCGCGTGGATCGCCGCGGACTCGGCGCGCGCGATCACGTTGCACAGGTCGGCGAGCGGCGCGGGATCGGGCAGCCGCACCGCGACCACCTCGGCGCCGAGCTCCGCGAGGACCTTCGCGGCGGCGCGGACCGCCGCGTCCATCTCGGCGTCGAGCCCGTCGAAGTAGTAATTCTCGGGGACGCCGACGCGGAGGCCCTCGACCGGCGTCTCGAGGACGCGCTCGTAGTACGGCACGCCCCGCCGGCTCGACGTGGCGTCGAGCGGGTCGTAGCCGGCGATCGCGCCGAGGAGGAGCGCCGCGTCCGCGACCGTGCGCGTGAGGGGACCCACGTGGTCCAGGGACCACGAGAGCGGCATCGCCCCCGCGCGGCTCACGCGCCCGTACGTCGGCTTGAGCCCCACGACGCCGCAGCACGCGGCGGGGAGCCGGATCGACCCGCCCGTGTCGCTCCCGAGGGCGCCGACGACGAAGCCCGCGGCGACGGCCGCCGCGGAGCCGCTCGAGGAGCCCCCCGCCGCGTGGCCGCGCTTCCACGGGTTCTGCACGTCGCCGTGGTGCGCGTTGTCCCCGAAGGGCCCGAGCGCCAGCTCGGTCATGTTGAGCTTGCCGAGCGTCACGGCGCCCGCCTCCCGCAGGCGGGCCACCACGGTGGACTCCGCGTCGGGCGCGAAGTACTCGCGGGTCTTCGTCCCGCAGGAGGTCGGGAGCCCGCGGACGTGGAAGAGGTCCTTGTAGGCGAGCGGGATCCCGTGCAGCGGCCCGCGCGAGAGGCCCGCGGCGAGCTCCGCCTCGAGCTCGCGCGCGGTCGCGAGCGCGCCCTCCGCGTCCACCGTGATGAAGCTCCGGATCGAGGGGTCGAGCCGCTCGACCCGCGCCAGGCACTCGCGCGTCACCTCGACGGGCGAGACCCGGCGCGCGGCGATCGCGCGGGAGAGCGGTGCGAGCGACCAGTCAGTCACTGTGCTCGCGGGCGTCGCGGACGTCGGGATCGTTGTCGAGCGCCGCGACGAACCCCGACGGCTCGTCGGTGAGCAAGAGCTCCGCCGCGAGCCGCGCGATGGCGGCGGCGGGATCGGTGTCGGCCGTCGGCGTGCGATCGGTGTCGCTCATGCGTCTCGGCGTCGGGAATGATAGCATTGGCGCGTGCTCCGCGCGCTGGCTCTTGTCGCGCTGCTCCTCGGCCTTCCGGAAACCGCCGCCCCGCAGCCCGCGTGTTCGCCGACCCGCGCCGACATGCTCGGCCCGTTCTACGAGCCCGGCGCGCCCGAGCGCGCGACGACGGGGCGCGGGCTCGTCGTGAGCGGCGCCGTCCGCTCCGCCAAGGGCTGCGCGGGCCTGCTCGGCGCGCGGCTCGAGTGGTGGTCCGCGAACGCCTCGGGCGAGTACGACGGCGCGCACCGCGCGACCCAGCGCGCGGGCGCCGAGGGCCGCTATCGCTACGAGACGAGCGTCCCGGGCCGCTATCCCGGCCGGCCGCCGCACGTGCACGTGCGCGTCAGCGCGCCCGGCCACCGCACGCTCGTCACCCAGCTCTACCCGAGAGACGGCCAGACCGACATGCAAACCGACTTCGTCCTCATTGCAGACTAACTTCGTCCTCAGTGCGCATTAGATGAACGGAGCCAGCACGCTTCTTTGTCAGGCCACCCCCGAAGTATTCCGTCCTCGTGGACCCCGCTACAACAGGAGAACCGCATGAGGCTCAAAGGCCAGGTGGCGCTCGTCACGGGCGCTGGACGCGGCATCGGCGAGGCCATCGCGCTCGCGTTCGCCCGCGAGGGCGCGAGGGTGGCCGTCGCCGACGTCGACCCGAAGACGGCGCAGGCCACGGCGCGGCGCATCGGGCGCGGGCGCGCGCTCGCGCTCCACATGGACGTGGCCGACTCCGGCTCCGTCCGCGACGGCTTCGACGCGATCGACCGGACGTGGCGGCGCATCGACGTCGCCGTCACCAACGCCGCCGTCGAGCCGATCGTCCCCTTCCTCGAGCTCGGCGAGGCGACGTGGGACCGCATCATCGACGTGAACCTCAAGGGCACGTTCCTCGTCGCCCAGGCCGCGGCCCGGCGCATGGCCCGGCGCCGCCGCGGCGTCATCATCACGCTCTCGTCGGTGAACGCCGAGGTCGCGCGCCCCGAGTCGGCGGCCTACGCGGCGACGAAGGGCGGCGTGCGCCAGCTCACCAAGGCCATGGCGATCGCGCTGGCGCCCCACGGGATCCGCGTCAACGCGATCGGGCCCGGCACCGTCGTGACGGGCCTCACTCGCCACCTCCTCCGGCGCCGCGCCTGGCGCGACGCCGTCTACGCGCGCACTCCGATGCAGCGCGTGGCCGAGCCGCGCGAGATCGCCGAGGTCGCGGTCTTCCTCGCCTCGGAGGCGTCGTCGTACATGACCGGGAGCACCGTCTACGTGGACGGCGGCCGGCTCGCGCTGAACGGCCTCATGCCGCTCCGCCCGGCACGCCGGTGAGCCCGACCGCCGCCCGCGTCGCGAACATCGGCGCCGCCGGCCGCCGGCGCCGCCTCCTGCTGGGCGCGGCGGCGCTGGGCCTCGGCGTGGTCGCGCTCGCCGCGTTGCTCGTCGCGGGCGTGGACCGCGGCTGGCGCCTGGCACTCTTCGTGCCCTTCTGGTTCGGCGCGCTCGGTTCCCTCCAGGCGCGCGGCCACACCTGAGTGCGGCTCGCCGCGCGCGGCGCGCGCGAGGCCGACGCCGGCGAGGAGCCCGTGGCGGATCCCTTCGTCGTCGCGCAGCTCAAGCGCCAGGCGCGCGAGATCCACGTGGAGTCCTTGCTCGTCGCCGCGGCGCTCACCGGGCTCGCGCTGCTGATCCCGTAGATTTCGCTCGCCTCGGACGGCAGGGCCCCAGCCCCGGGCCGTGCTACGGCTCGCCCTGCAGCTAGACGCGGCGGAACGCGGACGGTACCGGGCTCTCGAAGCTCACGCGCCGCCCGTCCGGATGCACGAAGGCGAGCCGCGTGGCGTGCAGGCACAGCCGCCGCAGCGGATTGCGCCGGCTCCCGTACGCCAGGTCGCCCACGATCGGATGGCCCGCGGCCGCGAGCTGGGCCCGGAGCTGGCCGCGCCGCCCGGTCACGAGCTTGAGCTCGAGCGTCGTGGTGGCCGGGCGCCGGTCGAGGACCCGGTAGCGCGTCACCGCCTCCCTGCCCCGCCCGCCGTCGCGCGCGACCCTGACCCGGCGCCCCGCGTCCGCCGCGAGCCGGGCGCTCAGCGTTCCGTCCGTGGCCTGCACGTCGCCCTCGACGACCGCGACGTACACCCGCTCGGGGCTCCGCGCCACGAACTGCGCCTGGAGCGCCCGCTTCACGGCGGGCGACCGCGCGAACACGATCAGCCCCGAGGTCTCGCGGTCGAGCCGGTGGACGATGAAGATCCGGCCGTGCCCCTCGCCGGCGCCCGCGTAGTCCGCCAGCATGCGGTACGCGGTCCGCTCGCGCTCTCGCTCGGTCGCGATCGTGAGGAGCCCGGCGGGCTTGTCCACGACGAGGACGTCCCGGTCCTCGTGGATCAGCGTGAGCGGCGCAGGGAACGCAGGCGGCGGCGGGACACCGAGCTCGACGCGATCGCCGGGCCGCACGGGGACGTCGCCGCGCCGGACCACGGCGCCGTTGACGCGGACGCGCGCGCCCTCGAGCCACTGCTTGAGCCGGCGCCCCGACGCGCCGGGGTGCAGGGCCGCCAGGCGCTCACGGAGGGTCAACGGGGCTCGCCGGGCCGCCGGAAGCCCGGAAAGCTCCGCGCCGCGAGGAAGAAGCGCCGGACGGTCGCACGGAGCTCGTCGATCGGCAGGGGCTTCCTGAGGCAGGGAATGCGGAGCGAGAAGAGGAGCTCCGCGACGTCGGGCTCCACGGCGCCGCCCGTCATGAACATCACGCGCCGCGCGAGCTCGGGATCGCGGCCCTGGAGCTCGCGGAAGAACGCGGGGCCGTCCAGCCCGGGCATGCGAACGTCGATCAGGACCAGGTCGAACGGCGTGTCGCGCACGAGCTCGAGGGCGATGACGCCGCTGGCCGCGACCGTCACCCGGTACCCGTCCTCCTTCAGCACGTCCTCGGCGACGCCCGCGAACGCGGCGTCGTCGTCGACGACCAGGATGGACCGCGCACCCGCGGGCTCGGGCGGTCCCGCCGCGGCCACCGGTCAGTCCGACGACTTACGGATGTCGAGCATGCTCGGCAGATGCGGCGACGTCTGCTCCGCCATGCGAACGCGCTCGATGCGCGTCATCCGGTCCACGATCTCCTGGATCCGGCGCGCGGCCTCGAGCGCCCGTTTCAGACGCTCGGTGGCCTCGCCCTCCGCCGAGGGCATCGACAGGTTGGTCACGATCACCGTGAGCGGGTTGTTGATCTCGTGGGCCGCGGCCGCGGCCAGGTCGGCGACCGCGCGGAGCCGCACCGCCTGGCGCTCGGCCTCCTCCGCGCGCTTGCGGTCCGTGATGTCGATCGCGAGCGCCTCGACGAGGCCGTCCGCCTCGCGGGCGCTGACGAGCACGGCGAGGGGCGAGCCGTCGCTCCGCTTCCACGCGACCTCGTGGCTCTGGATGACCACGCCCGGGGCGAGCGAGGCCACGAGCTCCTCCCAGCCCTCCGGACGCGCGAAGAAGTCCCGCGCCGAGCGCGCCAGGAGCTCCTCGCGCGTGTGAACGCCGAGGAGGTGCCTGAGAGCGTCGCTCACCTCGACGAGCCGGCCATCGCGGTGGGCGCGGAAGACGCCGGCGAGGTTCCGCTCGAACTGGAGGCGGTAGCGCTCCGCCGACGTCCGGAGCTCGTCGGCGAGGTTCGCGAGCTTGGCCGCCGCCTCCTCGGCCCGCACGCGCTCGTCCACCTGCTGCCGGAGCTCCGCGGCCGTCGCCTCGGCGCGCCGCTGGGCACGCAGGAGCCGGTCGCTCAGCGAGCTGATCAGGAGGCCCACGCACAGGAACAGGACCATGCCGACCCAGTCGCCGGTGTCGCTGATGCCGAGCGACTTGATCGGGGGCAGCCAGTAGTAGTTGATGATGAGCGACGACACGAACGTGTTGAGGAGCCCCGGCCCCAGGCCGCCGAACCAGGCGCTCAGCATCACGGCGGGATAGAACGGCAGGAGCAGGTGGATCGGCGCCCAGTGGGGCTCGAGCAGGAGGCTCACGACCGTCGCCAGCGCCGCGAACGCCACCGCGAGGAGGTACCGCCGCCACGTCACCACGCTTCCGTGCCCCATGACGTCAGGCCTCGCCGAGGAAGTAGCGGCGCGGGTCGAAGAGCCGGACGAGCCGGAGCTCCTCGAGCGTCGGCGGGGCGATCCGCGCGAGGTCGGGCGCGACGGCGAGCTCCCAGCCGCACGCCTCGCGCGCCGCCCGGACCGCCGCGTCCACGGGCCCGTCCGCGTACACGGCGGTCAGCGCGAGCTCGGCGTGCGGGTCGGCCTTCGCGTACACGCCGAGGTCCGAGACGACCGTGG
Source organism: Candidatus Methylomirabilota bacterium (assembly GCA_035260325.1). Lineage (NCBI taxonomy): Bacteria > Methylomirabilota (SeqCode) > Candidatus Methylomirabilota bacterium. The sequence goes on from DATFVL010000074.1 coordinate 6,119, forward strand.
TGACGCCGCGGCCGGGCGCCGTGACGTACGCGACCTTGTCGACGAAGCGCGTCCGGCTCTGCGCGAGCGTCACCACGACCTCGCGCGCCGAGGACGCGATGTCGTTCGCGCCGCCCGAGCCCGTGATGTAGGTCACGCCCGGAACGAGCGTCGAGTTGATGTTGCCGTGCTTGTCGATCTGGCCCGCGGCGAGCGAGCCGATGCAGCGGTTGTGCCGGCCGCCCATGAAGATCCCCATGACGTGGAAGATGTCGGTCAGCATCTTCGACGACGGGAAGTTCCGGAACGAGAAGACGAACGGCTCGGCCGGGCGCGGCAGGTAGCCGAGCATCCCGGTCTCGGCCATCAGCTCGACGTCCACGCCCTCGGCCTTCAGCTGGTACGCGGAGAGCCACGCGGCCAGGTTCGAGTTGCCGACGCCCGCGAGGTAGCTCCGGTAGCCCTTGGCCCGGACCTTCTCGCTCAGGATCCGCGCCGCCGCGACGACCATCCGCTCCCCGGCGCCCACCCGGTCGTCGGGGCCGAGGTTCGGCGCGAGCATCTCGAGCTCGCTCACCCACGCGTCGCTGTCGGCGCGTCCCTTCACCTCCATCAGGCGCGCGTAGCCGAGCTTCGCGACGTAGGCCGCCTGGTCGGGGACGTCGAGCATCCACTCGCGGATCCACGCCTCCGCGCTCTCGCGCATCCTGAACGCCTTCCGCGCCTCGAGGATGAACGCGAGGTCCTCCGCGTACCCCTCGAGCTCGGGCAGGCCCATGCCGTACATCCCCGCCGGGTGCGCGCCGAAGGGCGCCTCGACCACGGCCGCGACGTACTGGCCGGGCAGCCGCACGAAGCCCGCGTGGCGGCGGATGACCTCCGTCGGCACGATCTTCTCGACGGTGACGATGGCGCCGCGCCGCGCGGCCATCGCCGCGTAGAAGTTCTCGTTGAGCGGCGCCGCGGAGAGGACGTTGCCCGCGCGGTCGGCCGCCCACGCGTGGAAGAGGGCCACGTCGGGCACGAGCGCCCTGACGAAGCCGACCCGGCCGCCGCCCGGCTCGCCCGGCGCCGCGAACGGGTCGTCCACCGCGAGGAAGTCGCCGTCGCGCGCGTTGTCCTCCTCCATCGAGGAGCCGAGAAGCGAGCGCGTCGGCATGAACGGCACGCCCATCGCGCCCGCGAGGAGCCGGAGCGGGATGGTCAGCATCGTCCAGTTCTGGACGCCGACCCGGCCCTCGAGGATCGCGCGCGCGATGAGCGGCTGAGGCACCGGGAACGGATAGCCCTCGCCCACGAACGTGGTGACGAGCCGCTCGACGAGCCCGCCCACGACGAGCGCCGTCCAGGGCGAGCCGATGCCGGTGAGCGCGAGCGTCCACCCGGGGCTCCGGCCCCACCACTGCCTCACCAGCTCGCGCACGAGCGCGCTCGGCCGGCCGTGGGCCGAGCCGGCGTAGATCGTCTGGCCGGGCTCGATCAGGCGCCGCACCGCGGCCTCGAGCGTGGCGGTCTTGTCGGGTCCCTCGACCGGCGGGACGGCGAGGCGGCGCTGGATGAGCTCGGCGTACTCGGGTCGCATCAGCGGCCGCCGGCGGGGGAGAAGATGCGTAGCTTGAGGCGGCGCGGCACCCACGCGGCGAGGACGCCCGCGACGCGCGCGATCCGCTCGAGGGACTCCGGGCTCCCCGGCCAGTAGCGGAGCACGAGCCCGCGGTCCACGAAGTTCAGGATCCCGTCCACGACGATCGCCGCCACGAAGAGGTCGTCGAGGGCGCCGAGGACCGGAATGAAATCGGGGATCAGGTCCACGGGCGAGACGAGGTAGAGCACCGCGGCGGCGACCGCCAGCTTCGCCGCCGTGGGCAGCACGGGGTCGGCGGCGAGCCGCGCGAGCGTGCGCGCGAGGTCGGGGAGCGCCTTGAGGAGCGCGATCATTCCAGGCTCTCGGCCACCAGCTCGCTCACGTCCTTGACCTGAAGGCTCTCCTCGGCGCCCGCCACCTTGCGGCCGAGGTCCACCATGGCGAGGCAGAACGGGCAGCCGGTGCCCACCATGTCCACCTTGGCCTCGAGCGCCTCCTCGACGCGGATCAGGTTCACGCGCCGCTTCGCCTTGACCTCCATCCACATGTGGCCGCCGCCCCCGCCGCAGCAGAGGCCGCGGGCACGGTTGCGCGGCAGCTCGACGACGCGCAGGCCCGGCACCGCGCGGGCCACGCGGCGCGGCGCCTCCATGATGCCATTGTAGCGGCCGAGGTAGCACGAGTCGTGGAAGGCGAGCGTCGCGTCGAGCGGCTTCCGGGGCGTGATCCGCCCGCTCCGGAGGAGCTCGTCGATGAGCTCGGAGTGGTGCACGACCTCGTAGCTCCCGCCGAACTGGGGGAACTCGTTCCGGAGCGTGTTGAAGCAATGCGGGCAGTGGGTGACGACCTTCTTGAAGCGATAGCGGCCGAGCGCCTGGACGTTCTCCCGCTGGAGCGTCTGGTAGAGGTACTCCTCGCCGAGGCGGCGCGCCACCTCGCCGTGGCAGCGCTCCTCCCGCAGGACCGCGAAGGACACACCCGCGGCCTTGAGGATCTTCACGAACGCGCGGGCGATCGCCTGGTTGCGCTTGTCGTACGAGGCCGAGCAGCCGACCCAGTAGAGATAGTCCACCTCCTTGCCGGGCTCGAGCACCGGCACGTCGAGGCCCTGGGCCCACGCGAGCCGCTCGCCGGGGGGCAGGCCCCACGGGTTGCCCGCGCGCCGGATGTTCTGAAGGGATTGGGGCGCCGTGGACGGCAGGGCGCCCTCCGAGAGCGCGAGGTAGCGGCGGAGGTCGATGATCGTGTCCACGATGTCGATGAACGCGGGGCACTCCTCCACGCACGCCATGCACGTCGTGCACGCCCAGAGCTCGTCCGGCTTGATCAGCTCGCCGTGGATCGGCCCGGCCGCCTCGCCGTGCATGTGGCGCTTGAGCTTCACGATGATCTGCTTGGGGGAGAGCGCGGAGCCGGCCATGTAGGCGGGGCACGCCGCCTGGCAGCGCCCGCACTCCACGCACGCGTCGAAGTCGAGCCGCCGCTTCCAGGAGAACTCCTCCAGCTTCGAGACGCCGAGGCTCTCCGCCTCCTCGATGTTCTCGATCTTCGGGATCGCGCCCCGGGGCCCGAGCTTCGCGAAGAAGATGTTGAGCGGCGTGGTCAGCAGGTGCATGAAGTACGAGAACGGGACGATCGCCACGAACGCGAGCGAGATCGCGGCGTGGAAGAGCCACACCGAAAGGTGCGTCGCGCGGAGCGCGCCCTCGGTCATGCCGAGTGCCTGCATGCCCTGGCCGAGCGCCCAGCCGACGGGCGACCAGGGGGCCCACGGGGGCCGCACCGCCGCGAGGCGGCACGCCTCGATCACGAAGCCCGACAGGTTGATCACGAACAGGAGCGCCAGCACCCCCGCGAAGCGCGCCGCCGGGTCCACCCGGTCGGGCCGCGCGACGAAGCGGCGCCAGACGGCCATGCCGAGGCCGATCACGAAGAAGAGGCCGAAGAGGTCGAGCGTCGTCTTATAGAAGAGGTAGAAGCTCCCCCTGAGGAGCTTCACCCCGAAGAGCGGCAGCGTGATGTCCCAGTCGATCGTCGCGAGCACCGTGCCCATGAACAGGGCGAGGAAGCCCCAGAACATCGTCGCGTGCATGACGCCGGGGTACGCCTGCGAGAGCGTGCGCGCCTGGCCGAGCGCCTCGCGGACGACGAGCATGACGCGCGTGGGGATGCGATCGAAGCGGTCCTCGGGGAGCCCGCGGCGCCAGAGGGTCACGCGCCGCCAGACGCCCCAGGCGAAGATCGCGACGGCGACCGCGCCGCCTGCGTAGAGGGCGACCTGCGCCCACCCGGGAACGTTCCAGAACGTGTCGCGGAAGGGCACGGCGGCGCTCATGTGGACTTCAACCTTAGCACAGCGGGGATCGCGGAGCGGCGGGGTCGGGGTCGGGCGCCCGTGATGCTATCCTTGGGGCGTGGAGCTCGCGGCG
>DATFVL010000075.1 GCA_035260325.1 Candidatus Methylomirabilota bacterium
GAGGTGCTGCCGGATCCGAAGTACGGCTCGCGGCTGGTGGCGAAGTTCGTCAACATCATGATGATCTGCGGGAAGAAGTCCACGGCGGAGCAGATCATGTACGAGGCGCTGGCCGCCGTCGAGGACCGCAGCAAGCAGGAAGCGCTGAAGATGTTCAAGACGGCCATCGACAACGTGAAGCCGGCCGTCGAGGTGAAGTCGCGCCGCGTCGGCGGCTCGACGTATCAGGTGCCGGTGGAGGTGCGGCCCGACCGCCGCACGTCGCTGGCCATGCGCTGGGTGATCGGCGCCGCGCGCCGGCGCGCGGAGCGCAGCATGTCCGAGAAGCTCGCGGCCGAGCTGCTGGACGCCGCCAACAACCGCGGCACTGCCGTGAAGAAGCGGGAAGACACGCACAAGATGGCGGAGGCCAACAAAGCGTTCGCGCATTACCGCTGGTAAGGGAATCCGACGGAGAGGGGGGGCCGCAACCTGGTCCCCCTCTTCGCATGTAGGTAGACAGAAAGAAAGCAGAGGGACGACGTGGAGCGGCAGTACTCGCTGGAGAAGACCCGGAATATCGGCATCATGGCCCACATCGACGCGGGCAAGACGACGACGACCGAGCGCATCCTCTACTACACGGGGCGCTCGTACAAGATCGGCGAAGTCCACGAAGGCACCGCGACGATGGACTGGATGGTGCAGGAGCAGGAGCGCGGCATCACCATCACCTCCGCGGCCACCACGTGCTTCTGGCGCGATTGCCGCGTCAACATCATCGACACGCCGGGTCACGTGGACTTCACGGTCGAGGTCGAGCGCTCGCTCCGTGTGCTCGACGGCGCCGTGGCCGTGCTCGACGCCGTGTCGGGCGTGGAGCCGCAGACCGAAACCGTCTGGCGGCAGGCCGACAAGTACCGCGTGCCCCGCATCGTCTACGTCAACAAGATGGATCGCGTCGGCGCCGACTTCTATCGCTGCCTGGACATGCTGCGCAGCCGCCTGGGCGCGCACCCGGTGGCCATCCAGCTGCCCCTCGGCCGTGAGGACCAGTACCGCGGGCTGGCGGACCTGATCGAGCAGACGGCGCTCGTGTGGGACGAGGACGACGAGTCGCTCGGCAAGGAATTTAGGAAGGTGGAGATCCCGGCCGACCTCCGCGACCAGGTCAAGGAGTACCGGGAGAAGATGATCGAGGCGCTCGCCGAGGTGGACGAGCACCTCCTCGCGAAGTACGTCGCCAGCGAGCCCATCGGCCCCGAGGAGATCAAGGCGGCCGTTCGCAAGGGCACCATCGCGCTGAAGCTCTTCCCGGTGGTCTGCGGCGCGTCCTTCAAGAACAAGGGTGTCCAGCCGCTGCTCGACGCCGTCATCGACTACCTGCCGTCGCCGCTCGACATTCCGCCCGTGCAGGGCGTGAACCCGGAGACGAAGGAGACGGAAGAGCGCAAGGCTGCCGACGACGCGCCGTTCGCCGCGCTGGCGTTCAAGATCATGAGCCACCAGCACGTCGGCCAACTCGTGTTCCTCCGCGTCTACTCGGGCACGCTCGAGGCCGGCTCCGGCGTCTACAACTCGACCAAGGACAAGAAAGAGCGGGTGGGCCGCCTCCTCCGGATGCACGCGAACAAGGAGGAAGCGATCGAGGGCGTCGCGGCCGGCGACATCGCCGCCGCCATCGGCCTCAAGCTCACGACCACCGGCGACACGCTCTGCGACGCGGACAGGCCGATCGTGCTCGAGGCGATGACCTTCCCGGAGCCGGTGATCGCGGTCGCGATCGAGCCGAAGACGCGCGCCGACGAGGAGAGGCTCTCGATGTCGCTGGCGCGGCTCGCGCTCGAGGACCCGACGTTCCGGGTGACGACCGAGGAGGAGACGGCGCAGACGCTCATCCACGGGATGGGCGAGCTGCACCTCGAGATCATCGTGGACCGTCTGCTGCGCGAGTTCCACGTCGAGGCCAACGTCGGCAAGCCTCAGGTCGCCTACCGGGAAACGATCCGGCAGCACGCCGAGGCGCAGGGACGGTACGTGCGCCAGACGGGCGGCCGCGGCCAGTACGGCGACGTGTACCTCGAGGTCGAGCCCAACGAGCCGGGCAAGGGCTTCGAGTTCGAGAACAAGATCGTCGGCGGCGTGATCCCGAAGGAGTACATCCCGGCGGTCGAGAAGGGCATCCGCGAGGCGCTCGACAACGGCGTCCTGGCCGGGTACCCGATGGTCGACATCAGGGTGCGCCTGACCGACGGCTCCTACCACGAGGTGGACTCCTCGGAGATGGCGTTCAAGATCGCCGCCTCCATGGGCTTCAAGGAGGCCTGCCGGCGCGCCAAGCCGGTGCTCCTCGAGCCCGTGATGGACGTCGAGGTCGTGACGCCGGAGGAGTACATGGGTGCCGTCGTCGGCGACCTGAACAGCCGCCGCGGCCGCATCGTCTCGATGGAGGCGCGCGGCACCTCCCAGGTCATCCGCGCCAACGTGCCCCTCGCCCAGATGTTCGGCTACGTGACCGACCTCCGCTCGATGACGCAGGGGCGGGCGACGTCCACGATGCAGTTCGCGCGGTACGAGGAAGTTCCGACGGCGATCGCCGACGAGATCATGGCGAAGGTCGCGGGCAAGCCGGCGGCGCGCGCCGCCACACGCTAGAACGAGGAGTCGGAGGCCAGACCCATGGCGAAGGCGAAGTACGAGCGGACGAAGCCGCACGTGAACGTGGGGACGATCGGGCACATCGACCACGGCAAGACGACGCTGACGTCGGCGATCACGAAGGTGTTGCACACGAAGTTCAGCGGGGTGGCGGTGCGGGA
>DATFVL010000076.1 GCA_035260325.1 Candidatus Methylomirabilota bacterium
TCCATACGCCCAGGCGTAGCTGAGTGCCGCCCCGATAGACGGCGTCGGAGCCGTGGCCGATTGGCCGGAGACGATCGAGACGCCGACCGTGTGCCGGGACGCCACCACGAACGCGTTGTGGTAGTACGGTGTCCACTTGACATAAGAAAGACCGCCGATCAGAACCGCGAGAAGTACCGCGGTCCCCATAACATAGCGATTCAGACCGCCCATCGCGACCATCCGCCTGTCCATCATCATCGCGTCGCTCCCCTCGCCGGTGCGGGAGTTATGACCCGGTGAGCATTCAGATGCGCTGGCGCCGAGAGAGATTCGTGGGCGCGTTGCCGATCGGCCTGTCCGATTCCGGCTTCACTGAATCATTGGGCGAGGGATGGCGGGCCAGAGATCTACTGGGACTGGAATCAGATCCTTTCAACGGGAATATCCGAATTGCGTCGCGGGTTATGAGGACGAGGCGGCGACTGGCGCCCACACCACCGCGACCGGGGGCGGTCAAGACGCGGCTCTGTCCGCCGCTCAGTCCTGGCGTGGCGAAGATTTCACAACCGTTTGACAACTGACGAGCGCCCGGTGTTAGGATCGGCCCCACACCATCGATGATGGGCCCTCTATCGGGAGGTGCCGTGAGCTTGTCCCTCGGCGTCGGCCTCACGAACGCCTGTGACTTGGCGTGCGCCCACTGCTACCGAGACACCGAGCGCATCGATCAGCTCTCGCTCGAGCAGGTCGTCTCCGCCTGCGAGTGCCTTCCGGTACGCTCGGTCAACCTCGGCACGGGTGAGAACGGTCTCCACCCGGACTACGCCGAGATCGTCAGGGCGCTCGCCGCGCGCGGCGTGAAGCTCTCGCTCACGTCCAACGGCTTCACCATCGACCGCTCGTCGGACGAGACCCTCAAAGCCTTCCGCGAGGTCGAGGTCTCGATCGACTTCCCGACGGAGGCGGAGCAGGACGGATTCCGTGGCCACGGAAACTGGAAGCGCGTCATGGCGGCCATCGAGCGCTCCCGGGGACTCGGCGTGACCGTGACCGTCCTGACGGTGATGATGAAGACGAACTTCCGCCGGCTCCCGGAGATCGCGAAGGTCGCCTTCGCCGCGGGCGCCAACTACCGCGTCAACGTGTACCAGCCAGTCAAGACCGACACCTTCACGCTGACCTACGAGGAGTTCTGGGAGGGGTTCCGGCGGCTGCTCGCGGCGGCGCGGCTGGTCAGCACGACCGAGCCGATCCTCAACGCGATGCTCGGCGCGCCGTTCGAGAACGGCTCGGGCTGCGGCCGCCGGACCGTGCGCATCACACCGAAGGGCCAGATCATCCCGTGCGTGTACTGGCGCACGTCGGACCTGCGCCTTGAGGATCTGCCCGCGCAGGGCGCGGATGGGGTGCTCGCTTCGCCCCAGTTCGCGCGCGTCCGCCAGGTGCCTGACGTCTGCCGTGGCTGCCCGTTCGTCTCCGTCTGCCACGGAGGCTGCGCGGGCCGACGCGAGCTCACTGGGGGCGTCGAGCTCGCCGACCCGTACTGTCCGCTGGTGCGGGGCAAGCGGGTCGACCTCGAGTGGGCCCCCGCGGCCCAGCGCGAGCTCTTGAAAACGGGCAGCGCCTGCACGACCGTGCTGGCCCCGGCCTGAGGGACCGCGCGTGAAGGCGACGCTGATCATCCCCGCCCTCAACGAAGCCGAGACGATCGGGCCGCTCCTCCGTCGCGTGCCGCGAGAGGCGGTCGCCGAGGTGGTCGTGGTGGACAACGGCTCGACCGACGCCACGCGCGCAATTGCCGCCGGGGCCGGCGCGCGGGTCATCGCTGAACCGCGGCGCGGCTACGGCGCGGCGTGCTGGGCCGGCCTCAGCGCGCTTCGCCCCGACGCAGACGTCGCCGTGTTCCTCGACGGCGACGGCAGCCAGCATCCCGAGGAGCTCCCCCGGGTCCTGGAGCCGCTGGTCGCTGGCCGGGCGGACCTCGTCCTCGGCGCGCGGCAACTCGGCGGCGACCATCCGCTCCACGCCGCTCTCGGTACAAAGCTCGTGGCCGCGTTCGTCGCGTGGCGATACGGCGTCAGACTCACTGACATTGGTCCCTATCGGGCGATCCGCGTCCCCCTGCTGAAGGAGCTCGGGATGCGCGACCGCGCCTTCGGCTGGCCTGTGGAGATGGTCGTGAAGGCGGCGGCCGCCGGCGCCCGCATCGTCGAGGTCCCCGTGTCGCACTCGCCCCGTCAAGGGGGACGATCGAAAGTCTCCGGGACACTCTCCGGTAGCGTGCGGGCGGGCTACGCCTTCGTGACGACCGCGCTGCGCGCCGCGCGGGAAAGCTCGTGAGCACCGCGGTCAGCCTACCGCTCAAGCCCGCCCTGCCGCGCTCGCTCTATCTCGAGACGACGAGCCGCTGCAACTCGCTTTGCAAAACGTGCATCCTCACCTTCGGCGGCCGCGAGCCCCAGAAGGATCTCGGCTGGGAAGAGTTCCGGCGGGTGGTGGACCAGTTCCCGGCGCTCGAGCGCGTCCTCCTCCACGGGATCGGCGAGCCGCTCCTGAACCGGGAGCTCCCACGCATGATCGCTCACCTCAAGGGCCGCAGCGCCACGGTGCTCTTCAACTCCAACGCGATCACGCTGAGCCAGCGGCTCGGCCGCGCGCTGATCGACGCGGGGCTGGACGAGCTGCGCGTGTCGCTCGACGGCACCACGCCCGCGACATACGCGCGGGTGCGCGGCGTGGACGCCTTCGCAAAGGTCGTGGCGAACCTCGAGCGGTTCGTCGAGGTGAAGCGCGAGGCGGGCGCGTCAAACCCGCGCGTGTCCCTCTGGTTCACGGGCCTCCGGGACAACATCGAGGAGATCCCCGGGCTGGTCCCGCTCGCCGTGCGCACGGGTGCCGCCGGCATCTATCTCCAGCGACTCGTGTACAACGGTCTGGGCCTCGCGACGAAGGAGCAGTCGCTCTACGGGCGTCTCCAGGAGCACGAAGCGGGCCTCATCCAGGAGACGGAGCGCGCCGCGCGCACCGCTGGCCTCGGCTTCTCGGCCTCGGGCGCCGCCGCGCCGGAGATCAGTCTCACGCCGTCCCACGACGATCGGCCGTGGAGCCAGTGCCGGCGCCCCTGGAGCCTGGTCTACGTCACCGTCCACGGCAACGTGCTCCCCTGCTGCATCGCGCCGTGGATCACCGAGTACTACGATGGCATTGTCCTCGGCAACCTCTACCGGCAGTCGCTCGAAGAGATCTGGTGGGGCGACCGTTACCTGGATTTCAGGACTGCGATCCAGACGGACATGCCGCCCGAGCCGTGCCGCGGCTGCGGCGTGAAGTGGAGTCTCTGATGGTCGTTGCGTGGCCGGTCGCGATGTTGAGGATCGTCTTCGGCCTCATGTATCTTGACATGGCGCTCCAGAAGGCGCCCTGGGTCGTCTCGGGCGGGCAGCGATACGGGTGGCTCTACGGGTGGATCCAGCAGGAGATCGCGCACCCGACCTTCAGCTGGTACGCGGCCTTCCTCAGAAGCGTCGTCGTGCCGAACTTCGGCTTCTTCGGGCTGTTGACGTTCGTCACGGAGATCGCCCTCGGCCTCGGGCTGCTGCTCGGGCTGCTCACGCGGCTCGCCGGCCTCGGCGGTGCGCTCTGGCAGGTGAACATCGCCCTCGGCGCGTTCAGCGTGCCGGGCGAGTGGTCCTGGATCTGGGCGCTCCTGATCGTGCCCCAGGGCGTGTTCGCGGCATGCGGTGCGGGCCGGGCGCTGGGCGTCGACGCCCTGATCCGTCGAAGGCTCGCGCCGTGGCCCGACCGCGGCTGGGTCCGCCTGGTCCGCCTCGCCAGCTGAGGCGGTCATGCGCTGCGTCCGCGGACTGGCGGCCCTCACGGTGCTCGGCGCCGCGTCGGCGGCGATCTACGCGGGCGCGCTCCCGGCGGCTTCGTGGCTCGGCGTCGAGCCGATCGCCGCCCACCCCGTCGTCTTCGCGATTCTCTTCGCGCTCTACCTGGCGGCCGCACGGCTTGCCACCGGTCAGGCGCCGAGCGGGCGAGCGCTCGGCGTCGTGCTCGGCTTCGGGCTCCTCTTCCGCGCGCTGATGCTGCCCACGCCCGTCTACCTTTCGTCCGACCTCTATCGCTACCTCTGGGACGGCCGCGTGCAACTCGCCGGCGTCAATCCCTACCGCTACGCTCCCAATGCGCTCGAGCTCGCGTACCTCCGCGACGGTGAAATTCATCCGCACATCAACCGGCCGACCGCGCGGACGATCTATCCGCCGGCCTCACAGTGGCTCTTCGCCCTCGCCGCGGCGCTGGCGCCTTCGTCGGTCGTCGGCTGGCGGCTCGTTCTGCTGCTCTTCGAGGCCGCGACTGTCGTGCTCCTGCTCGCGCTGCTGCGGCGCCTCGGCGCTCCGCCGACCGCCATCATCGTGTACGCGTGGTCTCCGCTCGTCGTGTTCGAGGGTGCGCAGGCGGGACACGTCGAGGTCGCCGTCATCTTTCTCGTCCTTCTGGGGCTCCTCCTCCGCCAGACGGGATCGTCGGCCCTCGCGGGCGCGGCGCTCGGCCTCGCCGTCCTCGTGAAGTTCTATCCGATCGTGCTGCTGCCCGCCTGGTCGCGCCGCGAGGACTGGCGCTTCCCCGCGGCGACCGCCGCGACGGTCGGCCTCGGGTATCTGCCGTACGCCGCAGCCCTCGGCGCGGGCGCGCTCGGCTTCCTCCCCGAGTACTTTGCGAGCTCCGAGGATCACAACATCGGCCTGCGCGCGCTCCTCACGTACCCCTTCGGCTTCACGGGTGAGGTCGCGAGGGGTGTCGCCATCGCGCTCGCGTTCGCGGCGATGGCGGCGACAGTCCTCGTCATCGGACGGTCGGCCCGTCACGATGTCCGGGGACTCTGGCGGGCAAGCGCGCTCGCGGTCGGCGCCTACCTCCTCCTCGTGCCGACGGCGATGCACCCATGGTACGTGATGTGGATCGTCCCGTTCCTCTGCGTGCGTCCATCGCCAGCGTGGCTCTGGTTTAGCGGCGCTGTTACGCTCTCGTACATCGCCTACGTCGTGGCACCGGCACCGCTGCCCTGGTGGGCGTGGCTCGGCGAGTACGGCCCACTCTACGCGCTGCTCCTGGCCGGCGCCGTCGCGCGCCTTGCGCGTCGCGCGCCCGGGGTGGCGGCGCTGAGAACGCTGTGACCGACGGCTGGTGGTGGGCGGTCCCGTGGCAGTGCGCGCTCGTCCTCATGTACCTCGTCACACTGTTCGGGCTCCTCCTCTACGGGAGCAACGCCTACGTGATGGTCGCGGCCCACCGGCGGCACCGCCGCGAGGCGCGCACCACCCCGCCCCTGGCCGAGCCGCTGCCGTTCGTCACGGTGCAGCTCCCGCTCTTCAACGAGCGGTACGTCGCGGCGCGGCTCGTCCGCGCCGTCGCCGCGTTCGACTACCCGGCCGACCGCCTCGAGATCCAGGTGCTGGACGACTCCACCGACGACACCTCGGAGATCGTCGCCAGCGTCGTCGCCGCGCTGCGGGCGCAGGGCGTGCAGGTGGCGCACTGCCGGCGCCCGGTACGAACGGGATTCAAGGCCGGGGCGCTCGCCGCAGGCCTCGCCGCCGCGAGGGGAGAGTTCATCGCGCTCTTCGACGCCGACTTCGTCCCGCCGCGGGACTTCCTGCGCGCCGCGTTGCCGCACTTCACCGAGCGCGTGGCGGTCGTCCAGGCGCGGTGGGGCCATCTCAACCGGTCCTACTCGGTGCTCACGATCGCGCAGTCGCTCGGCATGGACGGCCACTTCGGCGTCGAACAGTCGGCGCGCTGCTGGAGCGGGCTCCTGCTGAACTTCAACGGCACCGCGGGCATCTGGCGCAAGACGGCGATCCTCGACGCGGGCGGCTGGACGCATGACACGCTGACGGAGGATCTCGACCTGAGCTACCGGGCTCAGCTCCGGGGCTGGACGATCGTCTACCGTCCCGAGATCGTGTGTCCTGCCGAGCTGCCCGTCCTCGTCGCCGGATTCAAGTCGCAGCAGCGACGCTGGGCGATGGGCTCGATCCAGACGGCGCTCAAGCTGCTGCCGGCGGTGTGGAGGGCGGAGCTCTCGCTGTGGACGCGCTACCAGGCGTCCGTTCACCTGACCTACTACATGATTCATCCGCTCATGCTTTTGGGCGTCCTCCTCTCGATCCCGCTTCGCGCCGCGAGCGATCTCGCTGCCAACTCCCCGGTGCGGCTCGTCGCCGGCATCGTCTTCGGCCTCGCGACGCTGGGCCCGGCGACCATGCTGGTCTACGCCCAGCGCGTGCTCGACGCGGCCTGGTGGCGCCGCGCCTGGCAGCTCCCGGCGATCATGGTCATCGGTGTCGGCGTGGCGCTGAGCACCAGCGTCGCGGTGCTCGGCGCCTTCGTCGGCGGTCAGCGAGAATTCGTCCGTACCCCGAAGTTCGGGATCGCCGGTGCAGGTGGAAGCTGGCAAGGAAAGAAGTACGCCGAGAGCGCGCCGTGGGGCGGGCTCATCGAGCTGGCGCTCGGGCTCTATTGCGCCTGTGCGGTCTGGCTCTTCTGGAGGGACGGGCAGTACGCGGTGGTCCCATTCCTGGCGCTGTACGCCACGGGCTTTCTCACGGTGGGATGGCTCACGATCGCGCAGTCGCGCCGGGTGCGGGCGTGAGGGCGGCACTGCTCGTCGCCCTGCTCGGGCTGCCCGCGCTGGCGCTCGCCGGCTCGCCGGACCTCGTCGCCGAAGGCGAGCGGTGGTGGACACGGTCGCCGGATCCGGCGAACCCCGTCGCCTGCGCGACCTGCCACTTCGACCCGGCCGCGATCCGCGGCTGGGCCGCCAGTTTCCCGAAGTGGAAGCCCTTGCCGCCGCCTCACGCCCGTGTCATGACGCTCTTCCAGGCGAATGCCGAGGCGGTTGCGCGCCACTACCGGCTGAGCGACCCCCGACGCGCGGCGGCCGCGATCACCGCGTACCTCGTAGTGCAGGGCGCCGGGCTCCCGCTCTCACCGGGAATAAGCGAGGGCCAGCCGGTGATTCCCGAGCGGCTCCAGGCCCTCGCCGCGAGCGTGGAGCGCGGCCGTGCGCTCTTCGCGCGGCGATGCGAGGCATGCCATGGGGCGGGCAAGGTGGCGCTGACACTCACGGCCTACCCGCGCGCGGTCGACGGCCGCCCCGAGTCGCTCGAGGAGTTTCTCGAGCGCCACCGCGACGCGCAGCCCCTCGTATGGAACGGACAGGCCACCGCCGATCTCATCGCGTATCTCACCGAGGAGAGGCTACGATGACGCTGAGATTCCTCATCGCGGGATTCGTGCTGTTCTCCGTCGTGCTCGGATTCACCGCCGTCGGAGAGACGGGGACCGTGATCAGCGGCACCGTGAAGAGCAAGACGGGCCAGCCGCTCCCGGGGCTGGCCCTGCTCGAGAAGGGAGAGATCCACAACAACGTGTGGGACCGCGGCGGGCTCGTGGGCGCCAGCGGCCGGTTCACGATCGAGCTGCCCGAGGGCGGCCGGTACGGCCTGCATGTCTACGCGAGCGGCTACATCTACTCGCCCCAGGCAGTGCGCGTCGAGACGGACAAGACCCTCGAAATATCGGTCACGCTCGTGCCGGAGCCGACGCGGGCGAACGATCCCGTGATCAAGCGCGCGGGATTCTTCCCGTGGGAGGCGCGTCAGGGCAGGATCACGTTCGTGAAGCTCGATATCGCGGACCCGAACGACGACCTCGGTCCGCAGGTGATGGCCTTCGACGCGGCGACCGGCCGGGTGTACGCGATGGATCCGCCCCGCAGCGTCCGCGACCTCAAGGCCAACTTCCCGCAGGGCGTCTACCAGCTCGAGGTCGACACCTCGAGGGCGCCCGTCAATCCGCGTGACTGGCACTTCGTCGTGGCCGATCACCAGTGCAACACGACCGACATCCTGAGCTTCCCGCACGAGCCCAAGCCGCCGCGCGTCATCCGGTAGGATCGCCGGGTGTCACCGATGAGGGGCTCTGCCCTCGCACTGGCTCTCGTGCTCGCTGGCTGCCTGACCGGCGCAGAGGTGCCCAGGGTCACGACGCTCTCCGTGGGCCGGTGGCCAGAGGACCTTGTCTTCGACCCCGGATCGGGCCGCCTCTTCGTCGCCGACGAGGGAAGCGCAACGGTCACGGTCCTGAGCGCCACGGGAGAGCGGATTGGCACAATCCGGCTCATGAGCCGCGCCCGGCATCTCGCGGTGGATTCGGCGCTGGGCCGTGTCTATGCCCCAAACGAAGGCAACGGCTTCGTCGCCGTCTTCGACACGCGGACCCTCAGGGAGGTCTCTCGGATTTCCGTGGGGCCACAGCCACACGGGATCGCGGTGGATGGCTCCACGCACCGGGTGTTTGTCGCCAACGAGGGCAACGGCTCCCTCACGGCCCTCGAGGGACGGAGTGGGCACGTCCTCTTCACGGTCCCCGTGGGTCAGGGCCCGGGCGGTGTTACCGTGGATCCTGCGACGGCGCGCGTCTTCGTGGTGAGCGTGAAAGAGAACCGGGTGGTCGTCGTCGACGGAGCGAGCGGTCTTTGGATCGCGGCGATCCCCGTCCGTCGCGGCCCCACGCATCTCCGGGTCAACGGCCAGACGGGGATCGTCTACGTTCTGAACACGGAGGCCGGCAGCGTGAGCATGCTAGATGGCCGGACGCTGAGCGTCCTCAGTACGCTTCCGGTCGGTAACTATCCAATCGGCATCGCCGTCGATGAAACCGCCGGGCGGGTCTACGTCGTCAACAACCGGGGGAATACCCTCTCGGTCTTGGACGAAGCCGCGCGGGCGGTCGTGGGCACGCGCCGGATCCCCCGGAACGTCTCGAGCGCCACGTTGAATCGAGAGGCCGGCTTGCTGTACCTGGCCCTGAAGAGTGAAAATCGCGTGGCCGTGGTCCGGCTCCGTGATCTCTGATGGAGATCCTGGCGTCGAAGCCCATCGCCGTCGCGATCATGGCGAAGGCGCCGCGCGCGGGCGAGGTCAAAACTCGGCTCTGCCCTCCGCTCTCGCTCGCGGACGCGGCGGAGCTCTACCGCCGTTTCCTTCTCGACAAGATCGAGCAGATCACGTCGCTCAGAACGGCCAGCCTCGCGATCGCCTACACGCCCGCCGAGGCAAGGGCCTTCTTCGAGGAGGTGGCCCCGGGCTTCGTCCTCGTCCCGCAGCGGGGCGCGGATCTCGGTGACAGGCTCGCGAACAGCCTGGGCGAGCTCTTGGAGAGGGGCCACCCGGGCGCGCTGGCGATTGACAGCGACACGCCGACGCTGCCTCTCGGATTCCTGCAGGAGGCGCTCGACCTTGTCACGACGCCCGGGATCGATGTGGTGCTCGGCCCCACCGAGGATGGCGGCTACTACCTGATCGGGCTCCGGACGGTGCACCGCGAGCTGTTCGAGGCGATGGCGTGGAGTACGAGTCAGGTCCTCCCGGAGACCATCCGACGGGCCGAGGCAAAGGGGCTCCGGGTTGCGTGCCTTCCGCCGTGGTACGACATCGACACTCCCGATGATCTCGCCCGACTGCAAACCGCGCTCTCGGTATCGAACGGCGATAACCCTCGGCACACTCGTAGATTTTTGCAGGAGCGCGCACGATGAAACGGCTCTCGGAGATCCCCTGGAAGACGGTGTCCACGAGGCCCATTTATCAGAATAGGTGGCTCGCCCTCCGGGAGGATCTCGTGGAGCTGCCCAACGGACGCACCACCATCTACGGTGTCGTGAGCTGCGGAGAGTGCGTGGGCGTCCTCCCGTTCCTTGATAATGACACCGTCCTCCTGGTCCGGCAGTACCGGTACGTGGCGGGCCGGGCGATGTGGGAGATGCCCACGGGCGGGGTCCACGCGGCGGAGTCGGTCGAAGAGGCCGCCCAGCGTGAGCTTGCTGAGGAGATCGGCTACGGGGCTGGCCGACTGACTCATGTGACCACCTACCACACGAGCAAGAGCGTCATGGACGAGACCGCGTACCTCTTCCTGGGCGAGGAGATGGCAAAGCTTGCGCTGCCTCCGGACGAGACGGAATTCATCGAGATCCGCCCGTTCCCGTTCCGGGAGGTCCTGGGGATGGTGCTGTCCGGTGAGATCGTGGACAGCATGACGATCATCGCCGTCCTCCATACCGCGCGGATAAAGGGCACCTAGCCCGGCCTCGAGTCGTGGGGTCGGTCTCGAACGCGGTTGCCCCCCTCAGCGTGCGTTGAACTTGTAGCCCTGTCCGTGCACGGTGAGAATCCACCTCGGGGCATCGGGATCGGCCCCGAACTTCCGTCGGAGTCGCAGGATGTGCGTGTCCACGGTGCGCGTCGTTGGGAATCGCTCATAGCCCCACACTTCATCGAGGAGCCGGTCGCGCGTGACGATCTCGCCACGATGCTCGACCAGGAACACCAGAAGGTCGAATTCTACCCGCTCTTCCTTCCGCTAGCGCGGGCGGGCCTCCGTCCGGGCGAGGCCTTCGGGCTCCAGTGGGACGAAATCTCTGATCGTCGTGGGCGGGGCTGAGCCGGGAGCCCGGGCGTCGACCACCCGCCCGGGCTCCGTGCAGCGAGGGGACGCTTAGTCGTCAGTCCTCAAGACCGAAGTAGACGCCGATGCAGCCGTTCGGGCAGCTGAAGGTGCCGGTAGTGCTGCCGGGCGGCAATGGCACGAAGACGTGCTTGTTCGCCCGGTTCGCCGCGACCGAGTGAGCGCCGGTCGAGCCCGTG
>DATFVL010000077.1 GCA_035260325.1 Candidatus Methylomirabilota bacterium
GAGCGCGCCGCGGCCGCGCTGGCCGGCGATGGCGAAGAGCAGGCCGACCGCCGCGACGCCCGCCCCCAGGTGGGGCTGGAGGTGAGGCGGGCTCCAGATGAGGACGTCCTTGCCGAACGTCCTATGCCACCAGTCATCCACCGGCGCCGCCGCCATGATAACGACGGTGCCGAACGCCGTGAGTGTGAAGCCGAACGGAAGCCTCAGCCGGCGAAGCCTGAATACCGGCCCGCCGATCTCCGCCTCGCGGCCGAGTGAGGCACGCGCGATGGCGGCGAGCGCGGCGGCCCATACGCCGAGCCCGCCGCCGTAAATGAAGAGGTGCGGCAGGATGAAGAACGAGTCGCGGCCGATCGTGCGGTGCCAGGCGGTGTCGAGGTAGACACCGGCCATTCCGGCGAGGCCCGAGAGCGCCGCCAGGGCGATCGCAAGATCGGGGAAGCTCGGCCGGTGACCCTCGGCGCTATCGGCCCGCACCAGCGGAAGTGTAGCAGGCGTCCGCCGGATCGACCGCTACAGGGGGCGGACGTCCCTGGTACTCTCCGGTCCCGACGACGTGATCGGTCCTCGGACGGAATGGCTCACACGGCCGGCCCGCCGCTCCTCTTCGAGAGTGCCGACCACGTGCGACGGCGTCTCGCCGAAGAACACACGCGTCGTAAGTCGAGTCGATATCCTGACGAGATGGAACAACCCGACCCAGAACGTCAGCGTGCCCAGGGTCAGCGCGAGCGCCGGCCGGAGGATCGCACGCTTGAGGATCACATTACTCGACAATCTCATGTGTCCCACACTATAGCTGGACGCGCGCGGCCTCGTAAAGGGTCGCTCGGATTGGAGCCAAGCCATGAACGAGCTGGTCACGCTGGCATCGTCGCTCGGGGCGCTCTTGAAGGACCGGAAGGAGACGATCGCGGTGGCCGAATCGTCGGCCGGCGGCCTGATCTCGGCGGCGCTCCTCGCCGTGCCCGGCGCGTCGGCCTACTTCCTCGGGGGCGGGGTGATCTACACGCAGGCGGCCCGGCGCGCGCTGCTGCGCGTGCCGGACGAGTCGGTCGCGGGGATCCGGTCGAGCACCGAGGCGTACGCGCGCCTGAAGGCGCGGACGATCCGCGAGCTCATGGGCGCGACGTGGGGGCTCGCCGAGACGGGCGCGACCGGGCCGACGGGCAACCGCTACGGCGACGCGGCGGGCCACGCGTGCCTGGCGGTCGCGGGACCGGTCGAGCGGGCGCTGACGCTGGAAACGCGGCGCGCCGATCGGGAAGAGAACATGCTCGCGTTCGCCCGGGCGGCGCTCGAGCTCCTGCAGACCTCGCTCGGTCAGCTCCAGCGGAGCCCGGGCAGATAGCGCTCGCGCCAGGCGTCGAACATCAGGAGCGCCCAGAGGATCTTCCGGTGGTCGTGCCGGCCGCCGAGGTGCTCGGCGACGAGCCGGCCCGTGGCCGCGGGATCGAAGAGCCCGACGTGCGCCACGCGCTCCGGCGAGAGCCGCTCCTCCAGCACCGGCCGGAGCGGGCCGCGCAGCCAGAGGCCGATCGGGACGCCGAACCCCTGCTTGCGCCGCTCCAGGATGGCCGGGGGCAGAACGCCGTGGAGGGCTCGCTTCAGGATGTATTTGGTCGTGAGGCCGCGGACCTTGAGGGCGGACGGGACCCGTCCCGCCAGCTCCACGAGGTTGTGATCGAGGAACGGTGCGCGGACCTCGAGGCCCGACGCCATGCTGGCGCGGTCCACCGTCGCGAGGTTCTGGCCGGCCAGGTAGAACTTGCAGTGCTGATAGATCGCGCGTTCGAGAGGGCCGAGGCCAATGACGCCGGTCAGGGCCCGCGCGAGCGTGTCGTCGCGGTCGGCCCGGGCGCAGTGCGGCGCGAGCCACGGCGACACGAGCCGCGCGCGTTCCGGCGCGGTCAACCCCCCGAGGAGGAGCTGCGTGCGAAGGGCCGGATCGTGAGGGAGGCCGCGGAAGAACTGCTTGAGGAGGAAGTCGACGCTCCCGTAGCGGGGTGACGACGGCAGGCGTTCCACGGCCCGGGACGTCGCGGTGACGAGCCAGCGCGGCCACCGCTCGAGCCACCGGGCCCCTCGCTCGGCGAGGAAAGTCGGATAGCCGCAGAACAGCTCGTCGCCACCGTCGCCGCTGAGCGCCACGGTGATGCTTCGGCGGGCGAACCGCGAGAGGGCGTAGGTCGGCAGGAACGAGCCGTCGACCAGGGGCTCGTCCAGGAGGTCGCCGACCTCGTCGAGGAGACGCCGGCCGTCGGCCGGCGTGAACGTGATCTCGTGGTGGTCGGTCCCACAATGCTGGGCGACGGCGCGGGCGAACGCGCGCTCGTCGTAGCTGGGCTCCTCGAACCCGAGGCTGAACGTCTGGACGGCGCCGCCGCCGGCGCGCGCCGCGAGGGCGACGACGGCGCTCGAGTCGAGCCCGCCGCTCAGGAAGATCCCCACCGGTACGTCCGCGACGAGCCGCTGCCGGACCGACGTCTCGAGCTGACCGAGCACCCGCGCGCACCATTCCGACTCGTGCACCGAATCGTCCGGGGCGAAGGAGATGTCCCAGTACTGCTTGATCCGCGGCGGATCGCCGGGACTCACGCTCAGGGTGTGGCCGGGCGGGAGCTTGGCGACGCCGGCGATCATGGACTGCGGATCGGGGACGTACTCGAACGCCAGATAGGCCGCGAGCCCCTCGGGGCTGAGCTCGCGCGGCACGGCGGGGTGCGCCAGGATCGCCCGCAGCTCCGAGCCGAACACGAACGCGTCGGGCCCGGCGGCGTAGTAGAGCGGCTTCTCGCCCATCCGGTCGCGCGCCAGGAAGAGCAGGCGCCGCGGGGCGTCCCAGACGACGCACGCGAACATGCCCTCGAAATGACTCACGCACGCTTCGCCATACTCCTCGTACGCGTGCACGAGGACCTCGGTGTCGGAGCGCGTGCGGAAGCGATGGCCCCGGCCTTCCAGCTGCGCCCGGAGCGCCCGGAAGTTGTAGATCTCGCCGTTCAGGGCGCCCCAGACCGTACCGCTCTCGTTGGAGATCGGCTGATCGCCGGTCTCGCGATCGATGATGCTGAGTCGCCGGACACCGAGCGCGACGAAGTCATCGAGGTGGAAACCCTCGCTGTCTGGGCCGCGGTGGCGCAGCGTGTCGGTCATCCGCCGCACCGTGGCGCGGTGACCGTCGTGAAGCCGGTGCTCGAGGAATCCCGTCAACCCGCAGATGGGCGGACTCCTCAGCGCCGCGCGGGCGACGCAGGCTGGAGGACGGAGAAGGGCCGGCCGTTGACCATCCCCGTCGCGATCTTCTCGACGGGCCGGTGGTCGAGCGCCTGGGCCAGGACTCGGTCGGCCACCGCGAGATAGCCCGGCGGCAGGGCCGGTCCGTCGGCGCCGGAGGCCGCCAGCGGGGACAGCACCACGACCGCGGGTCGGCCCAGGTAGAACGCGAGCACCAGCTCCGGCACCTCGACGGCGTAGATCGGGGTGTCGACCCTCACGGCGCTCGCCGCGAGGGCGCGCAGGTCGGTGCGGGCGTTGTGACGCGCGTTGTCGGCGAGCTGCCACGCGACGAGCCCGACCACGACCAGGGCCGCGAGTGCCAAGCCCAGGACCTGGCGGCGCCGCACGGTCAGCCGGTGAGACCAGAGCGCGATGAGCACCGCGATCGGCGGGCAGAGCGGCAGGTAGTACCGCATCCGCTGCTGCTCCGAGACACCGATGAGGAGGAAGACGACTCCCGCCCAGACGAGGAGGAGAGTCACCTTCCTCGCCACCGTCTGGTCCGTCGTCCTGAGCGCCGAGACGACGGCGAACGGCAGCAGCGGTGACCACGGGAGCAGGATCGCCAGGGTTTGCCCGATCGGCTCGGTGATCAGGCGCCAGCCCCACTGGCCGACCGGCAAGTACCACCACAACCAGTCGGTGAGAACGATATCCTGCACGAACTGCTCGCCGCCGACCACGGCGCCGAGCACGACCCACGGCGCGACCATCGCTCCGACCAGCAGCAGGCCCGTGGGCAAGGCGAGCCGCGAAAGGCCCCGCCACCCGGCCGTGCGCACGGTGAAGGCCACGACGATCACGATGCCCATGAGCGCGGCGGGACCCTTCGTCCAGAAGCCCACGCCCAGGAGAACGTAGAAGAGAGCCAGCCCGAGACGACGCCCGTCGAATTCCGCGGCGACGAAGGCCGCGATGGCGGCGGTGAGGACGAACGACAGCATCATGTCCGGCATCGGCGCTCGGGCCAGCGTGAAGACGCCGTGCATCGTCAGCACGATGAAGCCGGCCGTCAGCCCGACGGCCCGGCTCCAGAGCCGCCAGCCGATCCACGAGGTCGCGAGGATGACGCCGATGCCGGCGAGGAGCGACGGCCAGAGAGCGCTCGACTGCGTCACCTCACCGCCGGGCCAGGCCGCCAGCGCCACGAGCCAGGCGTAGAGCGGGGGTTTGTTGAGGTGCGGCACCCCGCCGATCTGCGGCAACGCCCAGTTGCCATTGGCCAGGATGTCGCGGGCCAGCATCGGGAAGCGCGTCTCGTCGTTCGTCGCCAGGACGCGGGCGCCGAAATCGAAGAACAGCAGCAACGCGCTGACCGTCAGGAGCACCAGCGGGCCGCCGCCGCCCGACACGGTTCGCTGCCACCCGCCTTCGGCGTGGGCGCTGCTCGGAACGGTCACGCGCGATCCAACCTGCTTTCCCTCGCCATGTCCGGTCTCCTCAGCGACCAGCCGCCTTCCGAGTCAGGCGCATGCCCATCGTTTCGCAGTCTAGCGGACCGAATCACAGAGGGCAAGAATTGTACGCGTCCGGCACGTCGTTCAGGGTATTACCTAACGACGGGACCCGTCGGGTAGAATAGCCTCCAGAACGGTGACGCGCCTCCTCTACTACCTCTACGAGCGCCGGCTGCTCCACCAGGTCCGCCGGCGGCCCCGTCCCGGCCACGTCGGCATCATTCTCGACGGCAACCGGCGGTACGCCCGGGACCGCGGGCTCGTGGACCCCGTGCGGACCTACGAGCTGGGCGCGCGGAAGCTCGACGACGTCCTCGAATGGTGCGCCCAGCTCGCCATCCCGACGGTGAGCCTCTGGGTTTTCTCGACCGACAATCTCCGCCGGCCGCCCGAGGAGGTCTCGGGCATCCTCGCGGCCGTCGAGTCCAAGCTGGCGGGGCTCGCCCGCGATCCCCGCATCCACCGCCTCGGCGTCCGCGTCCGCGCCGTCGGCAAGCTCGAGCTCCTCCCCGAC
>DATFVL010000078.1 GCA_035260325.1 Candidatus Methylomirabilota bacterium
CGACGGCAGCGAGTTCACCGTCGGTGTCGACCTCGTGCTCCTGGCGATGGGCTTCCTGCACCCCGAGCATCCCGGCATCGTCGAACAGCTGGGGGTCGAGCTCGATGCGCGGGGCAACGTCAAGACCGACGCGGACCACGCCGCCAGCGTCCCCGGCGTCTTCGCGGCGGGCGACGCGCAGGACCACGTCTACCGCCAGGCCGTGACGGCCGCCGGCACCGGCTGCATGGCGGCGCTCGAGGCCGAGCGCTACCTGGAGGCGACCCAGCCGCACTAGGGTAGGGCCGATGGGATCAGCGCGCGCTGCTGACGGTGCGCGCGACCGGGCGACACGGCGGCGTCTTCTCGCCGAGCTTGAAGTAGGTCACCTGGTCCGGCAGACCCGTGGTGCCGCTGATCTCGCCCTCGGTCGGGTCCGTGTTGGCCGGCACCGTCGTGCAATCCACCACGCGCGTCAGCTTGCCGGCC
This sequence comes from Candidatus Methylomirabilota bacterium, assembly GCA_035260325.1. Taxonomy (NCBI): domain Bacteria; phylum Methylomirabilota (SeqCode); species Candidatus Methylomirabilota bacterium. The sequence goes on from DATFVL010000078.1 coordinate 469, forward strand.
GCGGACGCGAGCAACTTGCGCGGCGGAGTGAACGCCGCCGCCTTCACCGGCGCCGCAGGGGCGTCGCGCGGAACGGCGGCCTCAGCCATCTCGATGGCCGGTATGAGCTCTCGCGCGAGTCTCGCGGGCGCGGGAGCCGGCGCAGTCGCAGAGAGCGGCTCCGGGGCTCCGGCGGCGACCGGCGTGGGCCCTTCCGGTACCGCCGCGCGACGCGGAGGCGGCGGCGTTGTCGGCGCGGCGACCGTCATCTTGGGAATGGCGGCGCGCGGCCCCACGCCGATCTTCACTTCCACCGTGATCAGGCCCAGACGCGCGGCGGTCACGCCGGCCATCAGTAGCGCGAGGGCGGTCAGCAGCAGCAGGGCGGGCGCGAAGTCACGATACTTCGCTCCCCGGCGCGGCTTGCGATCGCCGTCGTGGCTCATGCCGGGTGAGTGGTGCAATCCTGGAACCAAGACCTGAATGACCCCTAAACGACTGTCTTTCCGCTAAAATGTCTTGACAGCCTCTGTCGGTAGCTGGATGGATTCCGGCCGACTGAACAGTTATCCGCCACGCCGTGCCTCCTCAGGGCGAGGGTCCCCGGTCAGGTGCCGACGCGGAGCGTGGCGGAGAGGTCGCGGAGGAGGGCGATCGTCGAGAGGTAGGAGAGCCTGCCCGTGCGCGGGTTCTCCGACGGGACGTTCTCGATCTCGACGCTGAGCCGGCCGAACTCGCCCTCGACCGTGATGCGGTGGCGGTTCATCCGCTGCTCGGGCGCGGCGAAGATCTTGATGCGTGTCTTCTCGGGGCCGATGCCGGCGAGCGAGAGCGCCGCGACGACGTTCACGTTGGCGGGGAACGCGCGGCACGCCTCGGTCGCGGGGCCCTCGAAGATCAGCGTCTCCCGCGTGATCGCGTCGAGGTCGATCTTCTGCCGCTCGATCCACGGCGCGCCCGCGAAGCCGCGCGGGGGCTTGCGCGTCTCCATCGTGACCGACGTGATCGCGCCGACGCGCGCGCCCTTGACGCCGTCGAGACCGGCGATCGCCGCCGACGGGACGAGGATGCGGCAGCGGTTCGCGGCCGCGAGGTCCACCCAGTCCTGGCGGCCGAGGAGCCCGCCGCACGAGAGGACGACCAGGTCCTTGCCCGCCTTCAGCGTCTTGGGCGCGACCTCCTCGAGGTGAGCCTGGGTCGAGGCCTCGACGACGAGGTCGGAGGCCTGGACGAGATCGTCGAGGGAGAGGAAGGGCGCCGGCACGCGCAGGGCCTTCAAGAACCGCTCGGCCTTCTCCCGATCGCGGGCCGTCGCGCCGGCGAGCGCCAGCCCCGGAATGCCGTCGGCGAGGGCGCGGCAGAGCTGCCGGCCGATCGCGCCGAGGCCGACGATGCCGACGTTCATCTCGGGCGCATGGTATCATGCCGCGTGGTGGGATGACGCCCACGCGAACGCTCAGAGAGCCGCTCGAGCGGCTCTACCGTGAGTTCGACTACGGCGCCCGCGTCGGGCGCGACGCCCTGCAGTTTCCCCTCCGCTACACCGAGCCGCGCGACCGCGAGCTCGTGTCCCTGCTGACGGCGTGTCTCGCCTACGGGCGCGTGGACCTGTTCGGCCGCGAGCTCGACAAGGTGCTCCGCGTGATGGGGCCGTCGCCGGCGCGGTTCGTCGCCGACTTCGATCCCGCGCGCGACGCCCGCGCCTTCGACGGGTTCCGTTACCGCTTCAACCGGCCGCGCGACCTCGTCGCGTTCTGTCTGGCCGCGCGCGAGATCCTCGCGCGGTACGGCACCCTCGAGAAATGCTTCGCCGCGGGCGACCCCGACGCGCAGGGCCCGATCGGCCCCGCCCTCGAACGCTTCGCCCGCGCGTTCCTCGACGCCGACCTCCGCGAGGTCTTCCCGCGCGGCCGGCGCTCGCGCGGCTACCGTCACCTCTTCCCGCTGCCGTCCGTGGGCGGTCCGTGCAAGCGGCTGCATCTGTTCCTCCGCTGGATGGTCCGCCGGGAGCCGCCCGACTTCGGCCTGTGGACGTCCATCTCGCCGGCGCGCCTGCTCATGCCCGTGGACACGCACGTCGAGAACATCTCGCGCGCCATCGGGCTCACGCGCCGCCGCTCGCGCACCTGGACGATGGCGGTGGAGATCACGGCGCGCCTCGCGGTGATCGACCCCGCGGACCCGGTGAAGTACGACTTCGCCCTCTGCCACAAGCGGATGTCCGGCGACTGTCTCGACCGCCGTGACGCGCAGGTCTGCGCGCCGTGCGGGTTCAAGGCGGTCTGCCGGCACTGGAAGGGACGGCGGCGCTGATGGATTTCGCGACCCTCCTGATCGCCGGCGTGCTCGTCGCGGTCGCCGTCGGGCTCTGGCTCGTCGTGATGGCGATGCTCCAGCGGCAGATCGAGGCGGTCCGGAGCGAAGGCCGCGAGGGCCAGGAGGGCCTGCGGCGGGAGCTGTCCGAAGTGAGGCTGCAGGTGAAGGACGATTTCGGCGGCCTCAAGCAGACCGTGACGACCGAGCTGAAGGGCGTGAGCACCGAGGTGACGCGTCAGCTGCAGGAGGGGATGAGGCTCATCTCGACCTCGCAGACCTCCATCGGCGAGCGTCTCGACCACCAGGCGAGGGTCGTCGGCGAGGTGCAGGGGAGCCTCGGCAAGCTCGGGGAGGCCACGCAGCGCGTGGTCGAGGTCGGCCGGGACATCCAGGGGCTCGAGCAGATCCTCAGGTCACCGAAGGTCCGTGGCGGGCTGGGCGAGACGCTGCTGGCGGAGCTGCTCGCGCAGATGCTGCCCCGGGACTACTTCACGCTCCAGCACCAGTTCCGGAGCGGCGAGAAGGTGGACGCCGCGATCCGGATCGGCGACCGGCTCGTGGCGGTGGACGCCAAGTTCCCCCTCGAGAACTTCCGCCGGATCCTCGACGAGACGGAGGAGGAGAAGCGCCGGCCCTTCCGCCGGCAGTTCGCGCGCGACGTGAAGCTGCGGATCGACGAGATCGCGAAGAAGTACATCCTGCCCGACGAGGGAACGTACGACTTCGCGCTGATGTACGTGCCGGCCGAGAACGTCTACTACGAGATCATCATCAAGGACGACGCCGATCCGGGCGACGAGCCCATCGCGGCGTACGCCCTCTCCCGACGCGTCGTGCCGGTCTCGCCCAACAGCTTCTACGCCTACCTGCAGGTGATCATCCTCGGGCTGCGCGGGCTCAGGATCGAGGCCAACGCGCAAGAGATCCAGAACGACCTCGCCCGGCTCGCCGGCGACCTCGACAAGGTGCGCGATCCCCTGCGGATGCTGGGCAAGCATCTGGGCAACGCGCAGAATCAGTTCGCGGACGCCGATCGCGCGCTGGACCGGTTCGGCACGAAGCTCGAGGCGATCGAGCGCAAGGGCGGCGACCAGCCGGCGCTGCCGGGGACGGGGCCATGACGCTGACGGCGATCGACTGGGCGGTCATCGTCCTCTACTTCGTCGTCTCCATCGCCATCGCCCTCTTCTACTCGCGCCGCGCCGGAGCGTCGTCGGAGGAGTACTTCCTGTCCGGCCGCGCGGTGCCGTGGTGGCTCGCCGGCACGTCCATGGTCGCGACGACCTTCGCCGCCGACACGCCGCTCGTGGTCACCGGGCTCACGGTCAAGTACGGGATCGCGGGCAACTGGCTCTGGTGGAGCATGGTGATGAGCGGCATCCTCACGGTGGTCTTCTACGCGAAGCTCTGGCGGCGCGCGGGCGTGATGACCGACGCCGAGTTCGCCGAGATCCGATACTCCGGTCGGCCCGCGGCCTTTCTCCGCGGCTTCAGGGCGTGCTATCTCGCCCTCGCGATCAACTCGATCATCATCGGCTGGGTCACCGCGGCGATGGCGAAGATCATCGGGATGACGCTCAACGTGGGGAAGGTGGAGGCGACGGTCGGGCTCTTCGTGCTGACCGGGCTCTACTCGACGATCTCCGGGCTCTGGGGCGTCGTCGTGACGGACTTCTTCCAGTTCATCCTCGCGATGAGCGGCTGCATCGCGCTCGCGTTCTTCGCCCTCGGCGCGGTGGGCGGCATGTCGGGGCTCCTGGCGACCCTGCACACGCGCTTCCCCGACGATGCGCCCCTCGCCTTCGTCCCGTCGCTCGACTCGGCGTGGATGCCGGCGCTTACCTTCTTCGTGTACCTCGCGGTCAACTGGTGGGCGTCCTGGTACCCGGGCGCCGAGCCCGGCGGCGGCGGCTACGTGGCCCAGCGGATCCTCTCGACGAAGAACGAGCGCCACGCCCTCCTCGCGGCGCTCTGGTTCAACATCGCCCACTACGCGCTCCGCCCGTGGCCGTGGATCGTCGTCGCGCTCGTCTCGATGGTCCTCTATCCGGGGCTCGCCGATCCCGAGTCGGGCTACGTGAAGGTGATGGTGGACCACCTGCCGCCCTTCTGGCGCGGTTTCCTGATCGCCGCGTTCTTCGCTGCCTACATGTCCACGATCTCCACCCAGCTGAACTGGGGCGCCTCCTATCTCGTGAACGACGTCTACCGCCGCTTCTGGGCGCGCGGCCGAAGCGAGAGGCACTACGCCGGCGCGGGCCGCCTGGCGACGGTCGTCATGATGGTGATCTCGGGCGTCGTCACGATGAACATCGGCACGGTCGAGGGCGCGTGGAAGTTCCTCCTCGCGATCGGCGCCGGCACCGGGCTCGTCTACCTCCTGCGCTGGTACTGGTGGCGCGTGAACGCGTGGTCCGAGGTGAGCGCCATGGCGGCGGCGCTCATCTTCTCGCTCGCCGCGCAGCTCGGCCTCGGGCTCTCGGCCGACGATCCGCGCGGCTTCGCCCAGCTGCTGCTCCTGACGACCGCCGCGACGACGGTCGTCTGGCTCGCGGTGACGTACCTCACGGCTCCGGAGCCCGCGGCGAGCCTCCGCACCTTCTACTGGCGCGTGCGGCCGGGCGGGCCGGGCTGGACGGCGATCGTGCCCACCGCCGGCGTCGACGTCGCGCTCGGCGTGGGGCTCGTCCAGTGGGCGCTCGGCTGCGCCGTCGTCTACCTCGGGCTCTTCGGCATCGGCGGCCTCGTGCTCGGGCGGCCGGTGCGGGGCGCGATCGCCGTCCTCGCCGCGCTCGCGCTCACGTGGTACCTCGTCGGCGCCACCCGCGGCGTGCCGGAGCCGAAAAGCGGCGTAGTATAGTTCGCTCGATGACGACCGGGCTCATCCCCATGCAGGTCGACGGGATCTCCTGCTCCTTCAGCGGTGAGTCGGCCCCGTCGGCGGGGTGAGGCCCCCGGCCGTCCACCGGGAGAGCGTCGTGCGCCGGCGCGGCCAACCCGTTGCCGTCGCGACCGCCTTCATCGCCTGCGCCATCGCACTCGCGGGATGCGCAACGTCGCGGGATCGCACCGTCGCATCCTCTCCGCCCCTGGCGGCGCCGACGCCGGTCGTCCCTGCGCCGCCCCCGGCCGCCGCGCCCGTGCCGCCCCGGGGCGCGGGTTCTGCACCGCCCGCGCCTGCCGCGCCCGCGCCTCCCCCGCCTGCGGCTCGCGTGCCAGCCCCGGTTCCCGTACCCGCACCGGGCGCCGCGGCGCCCTCGAAGGTTCCTCGAAAGGAAAGCGCCCCACTCGTCGCCGCCAAGCCGCCGGCACCGCCAGCCCTGGATCTGGCCGCTCTGGAGAAGCGGCTCCGAGACAGCGAGGCCATCGGGATCTTCACCAAGCTCTCGCTCAAGAATCAGGTCGATGACCTGGTGGCTCGGTTCAGGGCGTTCCATCAGGGCGCCGGAGTCGCCGTCGCCAAGCTTCGGGAAGAGTACGATCTGCTGCTCCCCAAGGTGCTGTCGGTCCTGCAGGACGGTGACCCGGGGCTCGCTCGTGACATCGCGGCGTCTCGCGAGGCGATCTGGGGCCTCCTCGTGGATCCGGTCGGTCACAAAAAGCCAATGTCCACTCGCCACGACGCCGTTGGGACCGGATCGGCCGTTGTCCGCCGTGCCCTTCACAGGGTCAAAGGCGACTCCCGCGAACCCTCCCGTGATCGCCTTCACGAACATATTGGTTCTCGCGTCGAAAACGTCGACGCTCTTGTTGGAGCGATCGGCGACATAGAGGAGCTGGGTGTCCGCGTCGAGCCAGCTGATGTCCCAGCCGTGGAGGGGCTTGAGCGAGGATTCTCAAGAGGCGTGGAGGCGATTCTCGGGCCCCGGCGCCCGACCCGCGGGGCGGCACCCTTGGGCCATGTTGGGGCGCGTTGGCCCTCATAGAGGCTCGTTGGGATCCGTTGGGCCTCGTTGGGCCGCACTCGCCCTCCGAATAGGGCCCGTTGCGGGGGCACCCGAGCCGACGCTCTCATCATGACTGGACCAAAGATGGGGGCAGGTCACCTGCGTCTCCCCGACGCCATCTGAGCAATCATAAAAGAACGGCTCTAATAGCCAAAAACGAAACGGCGGCACGGCGCCGCCGTTTCGCTTACTGGAAGGATCAGCCAACCCAGACGGCGCGTTTACTCCTCGTCTTCGTCCTCGCTAAAGTACACCCCGATACAGCCGTTCGGGCACACGGCCGCGTTTTTCGGCAGCGGCACAAAGACATGGTTGAGGATCCGATCCGCCGCCACGGAATGCGCGCTGGCGCGCGGGTTGAGCGGCTTCGGGGTGGGGATGGCCGCGAGGAGTGTGTTCGTCTCGGCATCGATGATGCCCAGCGCGGGGACGACCTTTCCCGTGGTGAGGTCTGGGACGTTATTTCGAGCCGCGAGGTAGTAGCGATCGTCACCCCGGTTGAACCACACCTCATCCGACCCGCCGACCCCGTGGACGACCTTCACGATGTGGCCATCCCGGGCGTCCATGATGACCGACTGCCCGTTCTTCAGGCTGCACCCGAGCAATAGATGCTGGTGCGGTCCCAGGGCTAGCCCTGTGGGATTGCAGTTGTCGACCGGAAACAGCGTCTCGATAGTGGCATGGCCGAGCGGCCTGGGGTTGATGACGGCGACGGCTCCATGATTTGCATTGCCCTTCAACGCGGGGATCGAGGTATAGAAGCGCCGGGTCGCCGGATCCCACACGGACTGTTCGATGCCACCGGTGAACGTGGCGGCGGGGAAAAAGATCTGGTCCACGACCGTCATTGACGTCGTGGAGATCAGCGTCACGAAAGCGTCCGGGCTGGCCGCATTGTTGGCCACGATCAGGAGGTGATCGCGGGGATCAAAGGCCATCTCGTCCGCGCGCGCGCAGTCCGACACAGTGTCCCCGGTAGGGCACGTGCTGATGGTCTTAATGTGGGCAAACGTGTTGAGGTCGAAGACCTTGACCGTGCTATCGCCGTCGCCGACCCAGATCTGGTTGGTGCTGTGGACGATCAGGATGCCGTCGGGTCCGGAGTGGTCATTGTCGAGGGTACCATTCGCATTGAACTTTTGCCCAGCAAACCCGCCGATCTGGTGCAGGAGCGTATTAGTTTCCGTGTCTATGATGTCGACACTCGCATTGGACCGGTCGGCTAAAACGTACCGGTGCCTCGTCGCGTCCACGAAGCTGATGTCGAAGAACTGGAGCCCCGGAATGTCGATCGTCTTCCGGAGCTTGAAGTTGGCGATGCTGTCGTGATCGCCGGCTCGGCTCGATCCGACACTCAGGAGAAGGACGGGAATCATGAGAAGCAGGAAGAGCGTGAGCGAGCATTTCCGCATCATGGCAGGACCTCCTCGTTGTGGGACCGCCACTGTGAAGCCACACGTCCATTGTGCTTTTCACGGCCTGCGCCGTTCGCTCATGATGAACAGGACGTCCGATGCCTCCTTTCTCATCCGGCGATGCGGCATGTTTTCCGATCAGTCAGTCCGCGTTCGTGGTGTGGACTCGGTCGGATGCCCACGGTCATCATCGCCGGTCGTTTGAACGAGGAAGCTCACCGCGTCGATCACACCGGTCACACCGGTGAGCGCCAGGAGTGCGAGCGAGACGGCTTCCCCTCCTTTCCCACGCGCGAGGTGTGCTCTGACGAGTCCTCGCACCACGCAGCGCCTACTGCGGGCTTGGCGGACCGCTGGTGCGGGGACGGCGTTACGAGAGCGGGAGAGGAGGGGCTCGGGTGGAAGGAGACTCGAGCGGGTGAGCCGAGACGGTGCCTGGTCCGCTCGGGATGATCAGGCCGAGACAAATTGCGACGGGCCCAACCGGATCCATGACCGCGAACTCGAGGGCGGCGACGGCGGC
>DATFVL010000079.1 GCA_035260325.1 Candidatus Methylomirabilota bacterium
GAGCCGATTCAGCTCGTGCACGATCACGTGCCGGTGCTCGTCGAGGAGATCGACGCCTCGGCTTGGAGCGAGGCCGAGCTGAAGGAGCGGCTGGTGCAGAGGGCCCACCGCCCGTTCGATCTGGAGCGCGGACCCATCCTGGGCGTCACCCTGTTCCGCCGCTCGGCGGAGCACCACGTGCTTCTGGTCGCGGTCCACCATATCGCGATCGATTTCTGGTCCTTCGTCGTGCTGATGCAGGACCTGAATCTCCTCTACCCCGCGGAGGTGACGGGCGCGCCCGCGATCCTTCCCCCCGTTCCAATGGACTACACGGATTACGTCGCGTGGCAGGCCGAGATGATGGCGGGGCCCGAAGGCGAGCGGCACTGGGCCTACTGGCGCCAGCAGCTCGCGGGTGAGCTGCCGGTGCTGGACCTTCCGACGGATCGCCCGCGACCTGCGGCCCAGACCTACGCCGGGGCCTCCTATGCGTTCAGGCTGGACACGGCGCTGACCGGAAGGCTCAAGGCGCTCGCGAAGGCCGAGGGCGTGACGGTGTACATGACCGTCCTGGCGGCCTTCCTGATCCTGCTGCACCGCTACACGGAGCAGGACGACATCCTGATCGGCGCTCCCCTGGCCGCACGGACCCGGGCCGAGTTCGAGCCGATCGTGGGATGCGTGACGAACCCCGTCGTCCTGCGCGCGGACCTGTCGGGGAATCCGACCTTCAAGGCGTTCCTTGGCCAGGTGCGCCGGACCGTGCTGGAAGCGCTCGAGCATCAGGATTTTCCCGCGCTGCCTCTGGTCGAACGGCTCCGGCCGCCCCGCGACCCGAGTCGCCCGCGTCTTTACCAGATCATGTTCAACATGGTGCGGACCCACCAGTTCGAGACCGACGTCCTCGCCCAGTTCGCGCTCGGGGATACGGGATTTCGGACGAACCTGGGAGGGCTCGACCTCGAATCCTTCCACCTGGAGTATCGCGTCGCCGTCCTCGATCTGGAGATGACCATCGGCGAGGTCAGCGGGTCCATTTCGGCCCACATGGTCTACAACACGGATCTGTTCGACGCCGCGAGGATCGCCCGTCTGGAAGGACACTTCCGCGCGCTGGTCGAGGGGATCGTCGCCGACCCCGAGCAGCGCATCGGCGAGCTACCGCTCTTGACGGAGACCGAGCGGCGTCAGGCCCTCGTGGATTGGAACGCCACCGCGCTCGACGTCCCGGACGCGGCCACGGTCCACGCGCTGTTCGAGGCTCAGGCCGAGCGGACGCCCGACGCCGTCGCCGTGGTGGACGGAGACGCGAGCCTCACCTACCGGGAGCTGAACCGGCGGGCGAATCAGCTCGCCCACCGTCTCAGGGCGCTCGGAGTCGCGCCGGAGGTGCCGGTCGGGCTCTGCCTGGAGCGCTCCCCGGAGATGGCCGTCGCGCTCCTCGGCATCCTCAAGGCGGGCGGAGCGTACGTCCCGCTCGACCCGGAGTATCCGAAGGAGCGCCTCGAGTTCATGGTCGAGGATGCCCGGCCCCGCGTGCTGGTGACGCAGACGCGTCTGCTCGAGCGGCTGCCCGGGACTCCGGCGACCGCGCTGTGCCTGGATACGGAATCGGCGAGGATCTCCGAGGAGAGCGGCGACAACCCGTCGAGCGGAGCGGGCGGGCCGAGCCTCGCCTACGTGATCTACACGTCGGGCTCGACCGGGAGGCCGAAGGGCGTCCTCGTCACGCACCGGAGCGTGGTCAACCACGCGCTCGCGATGGCGAAGCGATTCGACCTTCGCCCGAGCGACCGGGTCCTTCAGTTCTCGACGCTCAGCTTCGACGCGGCGGTGGAGGAGATCGTCCCCACCTGGCTCACCGGCGCCGCGCTGATCCTCCGCCCCGCCGGCGTGACGGCGGGCGCCGACTTCATTCAATTCATCGAGCGCGGGCGCGTGAGCGTGCTCGATCTGCCAACCGCCTTCTGGCACGCGTGGGTCACCGAGCTCGCCGTTTCCGGCGCTTCCCTTCCCGCCTCGCTCCGCCTGGTGGTCGTTGGCGGCGAGAAGGCCTCGGCCGAACGCCTGGCGACCTGGCGCCGACTGAAGGGGAACCGGATCCGCTGGATCAACACCTACGGCCCGACCGAGACGACGGTCACGGCGACGCTCTACGAACCCCCGATGGATGCCCTCAGCGGCGCGACCATGGCCGGGATCCCAATCGGGCGCCCGATCGCGAACACCCGGGTTTATCTCCTCGACCGCCATCGCCGGCCTGTGCCTGTCGGCGTGACCGGTGAGATCTACATCGGAGGCGCCGGAGTCGCCCGGGGCTATTTGAATCAGCCCGCGCTGACGGCCGAACGGTTCGTCCCCGATCCCTTCACCAAGAATCCCGAGGCGCGTCTCTTCCGGACGGGGGACCTGGCGCGCCATCGACCCGACGGGGAGATCGAATTCATCGGGCGCAACGACCGCCAGGCGAAGATCCGGGGCTTTCGCGTCGAGCCCGGCGAGATCGAGGCGGCGCTCGCCGAGCATCCTGGCGTCGAGCAAGTCGTGGTCGTGGCGCGCATGGGCCCCGAGGCCGATACGCGGCTCGTCGCCTACGTCGTCACGGCGCCGGAGGCGTCACCCTCGGCCCGCGAGCTGCGCGGGTTCCTCGGACGGAAGCTGCCCGAGTACATGGTGCCGTCCGTCTTCGCGTTCGTCGCCACGCTGCCGCTCACGCCGAGCGGCAAGATCGACCTGGCCGCCCTGCCCGAGCCCGGCAGACCTGATCGCGAGGATACGTACGTGGCCCCACGGAACGCCGCGGAAGAGACGCTCGCGGGAATCTTCGCCCAGCTCCTCGGGGTCGAACGGGTCGGCGTCCACGACGACTACTTCGATCTCGGCGGGCACTCGCTGCTGGCCATCCAGCTCATGGCCCGGGTCAAAGCCGCATTCGACGTGGAGCTCCCGCTGCGCGCCCTGTTCGAGACGCCGACCGTGGCCGGCCTGGCCTCCCGCGTCGAGGCCGCGCGGCGGTCCGCGCCGAGTCCGGCGGCGACACCGTTGGTGGCCATTCAGCCGAAGGGCGCGCGGCCCCCGCTCTTCTGCGTGCATCCCCTCGGCGGGAGCGTCCTCTGCTACGTCGGCCTGGCGCGTCAACTCGGTGCGGATCAGCCGGTGTACGGGCTCGAAGCGCCGAACCTCGAGGGAGACCAGGAGCCGCCGGCGAATATCACCGACATGGCAGCCCGCTACGTCGACGCGATCAGGGCGCGCCAGCCGCACGGACCCTATCACCTGGCCGGGTGGTCGTTCGGAGGTCTCGTCGCCTTCGAGATGGCGCGTCAGCTGGTGGCCGAGGGTGACGAGGTGGCGCTGCTCGCCCTGCTCGACACCTCGGCTCCGACGGCCGTTGCGCGCGCCGCGCACGGCGACGAGAGAAATCTGCCGGCGTTTCGCGAGGGTCTGGACCGGTTGGACTCCGAGGAGCAGCTGGGGCGCTTCATGACCACGGTCATGGGGCTCGACGCCGTCCCGGAGGATCTCGGGCTTCCGGAGATCGGCCGGGCGCGGCGACTGTGGTCGGCCAACCTCCGAGCGACGCTAAGCTACGAGCCCGAGGTGTTCCCGCATCGCATCACGCTGTTTCGGGCCGCTCACGGGCGACCGAAAGACCCCACGCTGGGATGGGCCGATTTCATGTCCGCGCCCGTCGAGGTCCACGAGGTTCCCGGCGATCACTACACGATGCTGGCCCAGCCCCATGTCGGGGTGCTGGCCGCCCGGCTGCGAGACGGCCTCCGTCGCGCCCAGGGGACCGGCGACTCGAGCCGCCGGGAGGAGACGTGAGCCTCACGCGCTCTGTGGCGACCGCCCACGATGGATCGTGGTCATCGCCGCCCGCGTCGCCCGTCCTGGCGGACGACGCGATCCACGTCTGGCGCGCCGAGCTCGAGCCGCCGCCCTGGCGGCATGCCCAGCTCGCCGCCACGCTCTCGAGCGACGAACGTGGGCGGGCGGAACGATTCCGCCTCGAGGACGATCGGCGACGGTTCGTCGTCGCCCGGGGGCTCCTCAGGGCGATCCTCGGGCGCTACCTGGACGTCGACCCGGGTCGGCTCGAGTTCGCGTATGGGCCGCGGGGCAAGCCGGCACTCGCCGAGCCCTTGAGCGGACACGGGCTCAGCTTCAGCGTGGCTCACTCGCGCGGCCTCGCGCTCTATGCCCTGGCCCGTCACAGCGCTCTCGGCGTCGATCTCGAGTGCGTTCGCGCCGATATCGACGCCGAGGCCGTCGCGGCGCGCTCGTTCTCAGCGCGAGAGCAGAGCGCCCTGCGATCGCTATCGGCGGCGGCGCGGCTCCACGCATTCTTCAACGGCTGGACCCGCAAAGAAGCGTATCTGAAGGCGGTCGGTGAAGGTCTCAGTGAGCGCCTGAACAGCGTGGAGGTCTCGCTGGCCCCGGGGGCGCCGCCCGAGTTCCTGGGCATCGCGGGGAATGCCGAGGAAGCCGCCTGGTGGTCCCTCGTCGAGCTGACACCCGCGCCCGGGTACGTCGGCGCGCTCGCGGCGGAAGGCCGCGGCTGGACGCTCTCCTGCTTCGGCGACCCTCAGGACGGCCGGTAGATCTCGCCGCCGCTCTTCCTGAACTCCTCGGCCTTCTCCCTGAGCCCCTGCACGAGCGCGGCGGTCTCCTCGGCGATCCCGTGCTTGGCCGCGTAATCCCGCACGTCCTGCGTGATCTTCATCGAGCAGAAGTGCGGGCCGCACATCGAGCAGAAGTGGGCGAGCTTCGCGCCTTCGGCCGGCAGCGTCTCGTCGTGGAACTCGCGCGCGGTCTCCGGGTCGAGCGAGAGGTTGAACTGGTCCTCCCAGCGGAACTCGAAGCGCGCCTTTGAGAGCGCGTCGTCCCATTCGCGGGCGCCCGGGTGGCCCTTCGCAAGATCGGCCGCGTGGGCGGCGATCTTGTAGGCGATGACGCCGTCCTTCACGTCCTTCTTGTTCGGGAGTCCCAGGTGCTCCTTCGGGGTCACGTAGCAGAGCATCGCCGTGCCGAACCAGCCGATCATCGCGGCACCGATCGCCGAGGTGATGTGGTCGTAGCCGGGCGCCACGTCGGTCGTGAGCGGGCCGAGCGTGTAGAAGGGCGCCTCGTGACAGACCGCGAGCTGGCGGTCCATGTTCTCCTTGATCAGGTGCATCGGCACGTGGCCGGGCCCCTCGATCATCACCTGCGTGTCGTGCTCCCAGGCGATCTTGGTGAGTTCGCCGAGGGTTTCGAGTTCAGCAAATTGAGCCTCATCATTTGCATCAGCAGTGCAACCGGGTCGCAGGCCGTCGCCCAGCGAGAAGGCGGTATCGTAGGCGGCCATGATCTCGCAGATGTCTTTGAAATGCGTGTAGAGGAAGCTCTCCCGGTGGTGGGCCAGGCACCACTTGGCCATGATCGAGCCGCCGCGCGAGACGATGCCGGTGACGCGCTTGGCGGTGAGCGGGATGTAGCGTAGGAGCACGCCCGCGTGGATCGTGAAGTAGTCCACGCCCTGCTCGGCCTGCTCGATGAGCGTGTCGCGGTAGACGTCCCAGGTGAGGTCCTCGGCCTTGCCGCCGACCTTCTCGAGCGCCTGGTAGATCGGCACGGTGCCGATCGGCACGGGCGAGTTCCGGAGGATCCACTCGCGGGTCTCGTGGATGTTCTTGCCCGTCGAGAGGTCCATGACGGTGTCCGCGCCCCAGCGCGTGGCCCACGTCATCTTCTCGACCTCCTCCTCGATCGAGGAGGCGACGGCCGAGTTGCCGATGTTGGCGTTGATCTTCACGAGGAACCGCCGGCCGATGATCATCGGCTCGGTCTCGGGGTGGTTCACGTTCGCCGGGAGGATCGCGCGCCCGCGCGCGATCTCGTCACGCACGACCTCGGGCGCGACGCCCTCGCGCAGGGCGACGAACTCCATCTCGGGCGTGACTTCGCCGCGGCGCGCGTAGTGCATCTGGGTGACGCGGCGGCCGGACCGGGCGCGGAGCGGACGGCGCACGCTCGCGAACCGGACGCCCCCGAGCGCCGGGTCCTCTTCGCGCTTCTTCCGGTAGGCCGACGTCGGGCCCGACAGCTCCTCGACGTCGCCGCGCCCCGCGATCCAGGCGAGCCGGAGCGGCGGCAGGCCGCGCTTCAAGTCGATGTCGGCGCCGGGGTCGGTGTAAAGGCCGCTCGTGTCGTAGAGACGGAGCGGCGGCTCGGCGCCCGTGAGATGGATCGCGCGCATCGGCACGCGGATGTCCGCGCGCGAGCCGGAGATGTAGAGCTTGTGCGATGCCGGGTTCGACTGCGCCATCGGGGCCTCCCTACGCTGGTATTACCCAGGTCAGGTTGTTGCGGTCGGCGGCTCCGGCCGCCCTCTCAGCCCGGTTCCCCGAGCTCCCGCGTTATGGAAACGAACTGACGTCTTGGAGGGTACGTCGGACGACGCGAGCGGTCAAGCTCACGCCGGCAGGTACTCGCGGAGCCGCCGCTAGCCCCCCTCCGGCGGCGTGGTATCATCGTCCCCGCGACGGGGACGCCATGAAAATCTGCATGTTCCACTTGATGCCGTACCGGTTCCTCCCGCCCGACTTCGAGGATCGCTACCGCTCGGTCTGGGTCGACGTCCCGCACGAGCTGCACGACGCGCGGAAGACGGGTGAGCTCTACAACGAGTTCCTCGACGAGCTCGAGTTCGCGGAGCGGGTGGGCCTCGACGGTCTGTGCGTGAACGAGCATCACAACAACGCCTACGGGCTCATGCCGTCGCCGAACCTCATGGCGGCGGCGCTCACGCGCCGCACCTCGCGCGCCGCGATCATCGTCCTCGGCAACAGCCTCGCGGCGTACAATCCGCCGCTCCGCGTCGCCGAGGAGTTCGCGATGCTCGATTGCATGTCGGGCGGCCGGCTCGTCGCGGGCTTTCCCGTCGGCACGCCGATGGACATGAACTTCGCCTACGGCATCGACCCGGCGACGGTGCGCGAGCGCTACTACGAGGCGCACGACCTCGTGATCCAGGCCTGGACCCGTCCCGAGGTCTTCGCGTTCAACGGCAAGTACACGCAGGTCCGATACGTGAACATCTGGCCCCAGCCGCTCCAGAAGCCCCGTCCACCCGTCTGGATTCCCGGCGGCGGGAGTCTCGAGACGTTCGATTGGACGGCGAAGCTCGACTACGTCTACTGCTACCTCTCGTACTACGGCTACAAGCGCGGCAAGGGCATCATGGACAGCTTCTGGCAGACGATCGAGGGGCTCGGCGTGGACGACAACCCGTATCGGGCCGGGTTCCTGCAGCTGGTCTGCGTGGCGGACACCGACGCGGAAGCGGAACGGCTCTACTTCCCGCACGTGCACTATTTCTATCAGAAGTGCCTGAACGTCTGGGAGGGCTGGGCCGAGCCGCCGGGCTACCGGACGCCGAAGACGATCAAGGCGGGCGTGCGCGCGCAGTTCGGCGCCAAGGCCAAGCAGATCCGCTCGCAGATGGACTGGGCGAAATACCTCGACAACGGCTACGTGATCGCCGGCAGCCCCAGCAGCGTGCGCGACCAGCTCCTCGACTGCGTGAAGGGCCTGCGGATCGGCCACCTCATGGTGCTCCTGCAGATCGGCTCGATGCCGAAGGACCTGGCGCTCCGGAACATCCAGCAGTTCGCCCGCGACGTGATGCCCCACATGCGCGACGTGTGGCCCGCGTACACGGACCGCTGGTGGCCCGCGGGCGTGACCACGGCATGACCCCGGACACGACGACGGTCGCGCTCTGGGACGGCGCCGTCACCGTGCGCGTCCTCTTCGGCGGGCGCGGCGCGCCGCTCGTGTATTTCCACTCGTTCCACGAGCGCGAGCCGTGGTCGCCGCTCCTCGACCGCCTCGCGGGGGCGTTCACCGTCTACGCGCCGCTCCACCCGGGCGCGCCCGGCTCGACGGGAATCGAGACGGTCGACGACGTCCACGACCTGACGCTCGTCTACGAGGAGCTGCTCGACGCGCTCGGGCTGCCGGCGCCCCACCTCGTGGGCCACTTCTTCGGGGGGATGGTCGCCGCCGAGCTCGCGGCCGTCTTTCCGCGCCGCGTGCGCCGGCTCGTCCTCGTGTCCCCGCTCGGGCTCTGGCTCGACGCGGCGCCGAGCGCGGACCTCCTGATCCTCCCCGTCGAGGACCTGCTGGAGACGATGTGGGCGGATCCGACGTCGCCGGCCGCGCGGGCGTGGGCCGGCTCGCCCGAAGCCGATCCCGAGAACGTCCCCGCGCTCGCCGGGTCGCTCCAGCGGCGGGCCGCGATGGCGAAGTTCGTCTGGCCGATCCCCGACAAGGGGCTCCGGAAGCGGCTGCACCGGATCGCGGCGCCGACGCTCATCCTCTGGGGCGACGCCGACCGCGCGAACCCGGTCGTCTACGCGGAGGAGTGGCAGCGGCGCATCAAGGGCGCGGCCCTCCGCCTGGTGCCGGGCGGCCACATGGTGCTCCACGAGGCGCCCGACGTCGCGGGTGCCGCGATCGCGGAGTTCCTGCGCGCATGACCCTCGTCGCGGGCAGCGCGTTCGTCACCGGCGGCGGCTCGGGGATCGGCCGCGCGATCGCGGTGGCGCTCGCCGCGGCGGGCGCGCCCGTGGCGGTCTTCGACCTCCTCGCCGACGGCGGCAAGGACACCGTCCAGGCGATCGAGGCCAAGGGCGGCCGGGCGTGCTTCATCGCCGGCGACGCGAGCCGCTGGGCCGACGTGGACGGCGCCGTGACGGCCGCGGTCGCCCGGCTCGGCCCGCTCGCGATCATGGTCAACGCGGCCGGGATCCTCGACGGCTACGCGCCCGCCGACGAGCTCGCGCCCGCGGTCTTCGAGCGCGTCGTCGCGATCAACCTCACGGGCACGTTCCACGGCTGCAAGCGCGGGCTGGCGGACATGCTGCCCCAGAGCAGGGGGCGCATCATAAATCTCGCCTCCGTCGCGGGCCTGATCGGTGACGGCGGCGGCCCCGCCTACGTGGCGTCGAAGCACGGCGTCGTCGGCCTCACGCGGCAGCTCGCGGCCGCGTACGCGGCCCGCGGGGTCACGGTCAACGCGATCTGCCCGGGCCCGATCCAGACCGCCCTGCGCGCGAACTCGACCCGCATCCTCGGCAGGGACGCGCCCGAGATGCGCGGCATCGGCGGCGACGACGCCGCGGTGCGCGCGATCGTTCCCGCCGGGCGGCGCGGCACGGTGGAGGAGATCGCCGCGGCGGCCTCGTACCTCGCGAGCGCGGAGGCCGCCTACGTCACGGGACACACGCTCGTCATCGATGGAGGGTGGACGGCGCGATGATCAAACGATTCCATGTGCTCTACGTCGGCCAGGTCGAGCTGGAGAACATCGGGCTGCGGGGGACGCCGGCCGACGCCCGCCGCTACGACAACGACACGCTGAGCGCGCCGTTCTTCGCCGCGCGCGACGTCGCCCAGGCGATGGACGAGATGGGGTATTACGCGCTGTGGACGGCGGAGCACCACTTCCAGCGCGAGGGCTACGAGTGCTTCCCGAACCTCATCCAGCTCTCGCTCTGGCTCGCCACGCAGACGCGGCGCCTCAAGCTCGGCTGCGCCTTCAACGTGGTTCCGATGTGGCACCCCATCCGCCTCGCCGAGGACTACGCGATGGCGGACATCGTCACCGACGGCCGCGTGATCATGGGCGTCGGGCGCGGCTACCACTCGCGTGAGGTGGAGACGTTCGGCGCGCCCGTCATCGACCAGGCGGCGAACCGGGAGCTGTTCGAGGAGCAGATCGACCTCCTGCTCAAGTGCTTCAACGCGGAGGCGTTCGGCCACCACGGCAAGCGCTACGACTGCCCGCCGCCCGTCGAGTACCGCGGCTACCAGCTCAGCGAGATCACCTGCGTGCCGCGGCCGAAGCACCTGCCCGTCGAGATCTGGATGCCGATCGCGAGCGCCAAGTCAATCGACTACATGGCGAGCAAGAACTTCAAGGCCATGGTGACCCTCAACGGCGAGAAGATCCTCGACGACGTGGTGAAGGCCTACCGCGACGCCTGCGCGAAGCACGGCCGCCGGAAGCAGCTCGGCGAGGACATGATCTGGGGCGCCGGGCTCTACCTCGCCGACACGCCCGAGGAGGCCAAGCGTCGCGTCGAGCCCTCGCACGACGAGCGCTACAAGTGGTTCGCGCCCTTCGGCTTCGTGCGCTACGCCGACGCGCAGGGCCGCACGTGGGGCACGCCGGGCGCGCCCGCGCGGGTGCCCTCGCTCGCCGACGGCATCCAGCAGAAGGCGTGGTTCTGCGGCCCGCCGTCGCACGTCATCGCGGGCATCAAGTCCATCGAGGCGAAGTATCCCGGGCTCGAGGACTTCATGGTCCACTGGGCGGAGGGACTCTCGCCGAAGGAGTTCAAGGAACAGCTCCGCTGGTTCGCGCGCGACGTGATGCCCGCGTTCGTCACGCGCTGAGCGCGCCCGCGGCCGCGCCGCGTGGCCCTATACCCTCATGGGGTATTTCCCGGACGCGGGAATACCCCCAAGCGATGGTATTTTTCCCTTGCCTCCCCTCGTACATGTGGTAGTAATACCCCCTGGGGACGTCGACCGGACGATGCCCGACCACCAAAGGAGGAGGAGGACATGGCGAAGAAGCCGGCGTTCGGGGGCTACCACATCAGCTTCAAGGGGTGCAAGGACTCGGTGGAGAAGGTCTTCGGGAGCGGCCCGATCGGGCCGTCCGTGATGACCAAGAAGCTCTGGGCCTACGTCAAGCGGAAGAGGCTCGGCAAGCGGTAGCCGGACGCCCTCTCAGCGCCTCGGGCGGCTCGCGTTCGGCGAGCCGCCTTTGTTTTCGGGCGAGGGCCTAGAGCGGAAGCTCCGCGAGGCTCGGGACGACGACGTCCGCCCGGAGACCCAGCTCCTCCTCCGGCGCGCCCTGCCGGTTGCACCACGCCACCCGATAGCCGAACGCCTTCGCCCCCGCGACGTCCCACGCGTTCGACGAGACGAAGAGGAGCTCGCCGGCGGGGATGCCGAGCGCGCGCGGCCCGAGCGCGTAGACCTCGGGCGCGGGCTTGTACGTCTGCACCGCGTCCACGGAGAGCACGTGCTCCAGGTGGCGGTGGAGGCCGCTCGAGCGCACCGCGGCCTCGAGCATGCGCGGTGAGCCGTTCGAGAGGATCGCGCGCGGGCGTCCCGCCAGCCGCTCGAGCGCCGGCTTCGCGTCGGGAAAGCACGCGAGCGTGAGGTAGGCGTCCATGAGCCGCCGCACGTCGGCCTCGTCCGCGCGGAGCCCGAGACGCCGGATCGCCCAGCGGAGCGCGGCCTCGGTCACCACCTCGAAGTCCGCGTAGCGCCCCATGAGCGCCCGGAGCCACGTGTACTCGAGCTGCTTCTGGCGCCACGCCGCCGAGAGCGCCGCCGGATCGCGCGTGATCGCGCGGCCCGCGTCCACGACCCCGTGCACGTCGAAGAGCGTGCCGTAGGCGTCGAAGACGTAGCCGCGGAGGGTCACCGCGCGGCGGCGGCGCGCCGGGTGCGGACGGGCTTCTTCGGCTCGGGGTCCGGCGCGGGCTCGAGCCCCGTCTCGACGAAGGCGTGGTGCAGGAGCTTCTTCGCGTCGAGGAACGAGAGCGCGCGCGTGCGCGCGCCGAGGACGATCATGACGAACTGCTGGCGGCCGCGCCACACCGCGACCGCGAGGTTGTAGCCCGCCTCGCGCGTGAAGCCGGTCTTGAGGGCCTGGACGCCGCCCGGGTCGTTGAAGAGCGGGATGTGCCGCGCGTAGACGCGGCCGTTGAAGACGAACGTCTGGCCGCCGAGCAGGAGCCGGGCGTCCGGATGGTCGTGGAGCAGGCGCGTGGTGAGCGTGGCCAAGTCGCGCGCGTTGCTGTGCTGGGACGGGTCAGGGAGCCCGTGCGCGTTCGCGAAGCGCGTGCCCGCGAGGCCGAACTCGCGCGCCTTCGCGTTCATGCGCTCGACGAACGAGGCCTCGTCGCCCGCGAGACGCTCGGCGAGCGCGGTGGCCGCGTCGTTCGCCGACGCGATCGCGACGCCCTCGAGGAGGACGCGCAGCCGCACCCACCCGCCCGGGTGGAGACCCATGCGGTACTTGGGCGTCAGTGCGGCGTAGTGGCTCACCTGGACCGGCTCCTCGATGTCCAGCTTGCCGCGCTCGAGGTCCTCGTACGCGAGGTAGAGCGTCATGAGCTTGACGAGGCTCGCGGGCGGACGCTCGTCCTCGGCGTTCTTCGCGAACAGCACGCGCCCCTCGGGATCGACGACGAGCGCCGCCTCGGCGCTGAGCGCGCCCGGGGGGCCGTTGAGCCCGGCTCCGGGAATGCTCTGCGCGGAGGCGGGACGGGAGAGGAGCAGGGCGGCGAGCGCGGCCAGGACGGCGACGGGACGGGTCGGATGCACTGGACGCCATTCTAGCCAGCGGCCGGAGCCGCGGGCAAGAAGAAACCCGCTCAGCGGACGGCCTGCTTCAGCTCTTTCGACGGCTTGAAGCGTGGCACGCGGCCTCCGACGGTGACGGACTGGCCGGTTCGTGGGTTCTTCATCGTGCGCGGCTTCCGGCGCGCGACGGAGAAGGTGCCGAAGCCGACAAGCGTGACGGAGTCTCCGCGCTTGAGCGCGGCGCGCACGCCCGCGAGCATGGCGCGCACGGCACGCTCGGTCGCCGCCTTCGGCCAGCCCGCGGCCTCCGCCATCCGCACGACGAGATCCGCCTTGGTCATCGGGCTACATGCCGAACGTGGCGCGCGCTTCGTCCATCACCGCCTCGGTGATGGACGCGTAGCCGCGGTCCTCGGCGAAGCGCTCGATCGCGCGCCGGGCCATCGGGCGGATGAACGACGGGATGCGCTCGAGGCGCGCGGCGGCCTCCGGGCTCCACGCGGCGCCCGCGGGGGCCACCGCGGCGCCCTCGTTCACCATCGCGGCGAACGGGCAGCCCGGGCCGTCGCCGCCGGCACCGCCCGCCGGCGTGCCCTCGAAGGCGTCGGGGCGCGCGTTCGCGAGCGAGCTCCGCAGGTGCTCGAAGGGCTCGGCGGGCGTGTCGCGGCCGCCGACCTTGACGCCGAGGCTCCGCACCATCTGCGTCTCGAACGGGTTCGTCAGCATCGCGACGCGGAAGCCGCACTCCGGGCAGCGGAAGGTGACGCTCAGCGAGCCCTCGTCGGGGCCCTCGGTGGAGTGGAGCTTCATCGGCTGGTCGCAGTCGAGGCAGAGGAACTTCATGACCGCGTCATTCTAGCAGAACCGGGGCGGACGCGCGGCCACGCGCGCCGCGCGGCGGACGTCTGCATGAGCGCGACGGCGGCCGCGGCAAACGCGAGCGCCGCCCAGTGGCGCCCCACGAGACCGCGCAGCGCGACGACGGAGAAGAACACGTAGGCGGCGAAGCGCGCGCGGGAACGGCGGCGCCAGAGCAGGACGGCGATCACGGGCGCGGCGAGTCCCGAGACCCACCAGCGCGCCGCGCCGAGCGCGACGCCGGCGTAGACGAGGAGCGCCAGGGGCAGGAGGACGGCGACGGGCGGGCGCGGCTCGCTCACAGCGGGAAGATATGTTAGCGTGATG
>DATFVL010000080.1 GCA_035260325.1 Candidatus Methylomirabilota bacterium
GAGTACGAGAGGTTGAAGCTCTTGTTGCAGAGCGGGAAATCGGGAACGATGTTCTTCAGCACCGCGTACTCGAGCGCCGGCCAGTTCCTGAACGACGGATCCACGATCTTCACCCGCCGGAGCGTCGCGGGCCCGTCGGCGACGACCCAGTGCCAGACCGGTCCGCGCCACGCCTCGACCAGGCCGAGCGCGTGGCCCCCCGCGGCCAGCGGTGGCAGCGGCACGCGCGCGGGCCCGTGCGGGGTGCGGCCCGCCGCGGCGCGGATCAGCCGTGCCGCCTCGCGCGCCTCCTCGAGGCGCACCATCGTGCGCGCCCAGACGTCGCCCGTCGTGTAGACGGCCACCCGCACGTCGAGCTCCCCGTACGCGGCGAACGGCGCGTCACGCCGGCAGTCGGCGTCGATCCCGCTCGCGCGCCCCACGAGGCCGACGACCTGCAGCTCGCGCGCCGTCCGCTCCGTCAGCCGCCCCGTGCCCTGCAGGCGCTCGAGCACCATCGTGTTGTCGAGCGAGAGACGCGCGATCTCCTCGAACTCGACGACGCGCGCCTCGACGACGGCGGCGAGCTCGCCGAGCGGGGCGTGCGCGATCGGGCCGGCGACCCCGCCTGGCACGACGGCGCCGCGGAGCAGGCGGTGGCCCGCCACGCGCGCGTTCAGCCGGCAGAGCTCCTCGCGGATCCGGAAGCAGTGCGCGTGGCCGAAGGCGAAGCCGGTGTCGTTGACGATCATGCCGACGTCGGCGACGTGGTTGTAGAGGCGCTCGAGCTCGAGGAGGACGACGCGGAGCCAGCGGGCGCGCGGCGGGACGTCGCAGCCCGCGAGCGCCTCGAGCGCCTGGCAGTAGGCGAGCGCGTGGCCGGCGCTCGTGTCGCCCGAGACGCGCTCGGCGAGCTCGGGCGTGCGGGCGAACGGCAGCGTCTCGAAGAGCTTCTCGGTGCCCTTGTGGACGAAGCCGAGGCGCGTCTCGAGATTCACGATGGTCTCGCCCTCGACGCTGAAGCGGAAGTGGCCGGGCTCGATGATGCCCGCGTGCACGGGCCCGACGGTGATCTCGAAGATGCCCTCGCCCTCGACGTGGCGGAACGGGAACGGCTGCCCCGCGTCGGCGAAGTCGTCGCGCGGCGCCGTGTCGCGGCGCAGCGGATGATAGGCCTCGGGCCAGAACTGGTGGAGCGCGAGGCGGCGCGGGTCGGGGTGGCCGAGCGGCGTGAGGCCGAAGAGGTCGTGGATCTCGCGCTCGAACCGGCTCGCCGCGAACGAGCGCGTCGCGAGCGACGGGAAGCTCGGGACGGCCGGGTCCACCGGGACGAGGACGAGCGCGCGGGGCCGGAGCGCGGGCGGCGCGAACCCGTACGCGAGCGTGAAGTCGCCGCTCCGGTCGCGGGTGTCGGCCGCGGCCAGGAACTGGCACTCGGCGCCGAGCGCCGAGAGCCGGTCGGCCAGCGCGTGGAGCTCCCCGGCCGCGAGCCGGCCCTCGACGGTGGACCCGTCCCGCACGGCGACGCCGCCCGCGCCCGCCTCGCCCAGGGCGCGCGCGAGGATCTCGAGCGTGAGGGGCGCCATCTCAGCGCGTCACGATGGCCGCGGCCCGTCCGAGCGCATCGCCGAGCCCGGGCGGCCACGCGATGCCGGTGACGACGAGGAGCAGCAGCGCGAGCGTGACGGGGAGCGCCAGCCAGACGCCGGCCTCACCGGCGCGCGGCGGCGCCCCGGCCGGGGCGCCGTAGAGCATCGCGTTGGTGGCGCGCAGGAGCCCCGCAAACGCGACGACTAGCAGGACGAGCCCGAGCACCGCGGCCCAGACGGGTCCCTCGCGGAAGCCCGCGCCGAAGATCAGCACCTCGCTCGTGAACAGGCCGAAGGGCGGCAGCCCGAGGAGGGCGAGCATGGCCGCGAGGAAGCCGGCGGCCGTCCGCGGCAGCCCGCGCGCGAGCCCGCGCACGGCCGCGATCTCCGCGGAGTCGTAGGCGGCGCGGATCCGCCCGGCGAGGAGGAAGAGCGTGGACTTCGCGAGCGCGTGGTTCGCGACGTGGAGGAGCGCGCCGGTCACGCCCCACGCGCCGCCGAACGCGAGCCCCGCGCAGACGATGCCGAGGTGCTCGACGCTCGAGTAGGCGAGCATCCGCTTGAAGTTCTGCGCCGTCCAGAGGAAGAGCGCGGCGACCGCCATCGAGAGGAGGCCGAAGGCCAGGAGGATGCGGCCCGTGAAGCCCCGACCCGCGGCGAGGTCGACGATCGGCTTGAAGCGGAGGATCGCGTAGATCCCGACGCTCAGCAGGACGCCCGACATCAGCGCGCTCACCGGCGCGGGCGCCTCGCTGTGGGCGTCGGGCAGCCAGGTGTGCATCGGGGCGAGCCCCGCTTTCGTCCCGTAGCCCACGACGAGGAAGACGAACGCGAGCTGGAGGACCCGCGGCGGGAGGCCGGGCGCCAGGCGCAGCAGCGTCGTCCAGCGGAGGGCGTAGGCCTCGTCGCCGAAGAGCTGGACGTCGGCGAAGTACACGAGCACCGTGCCGAGGAACGCGATCGCGATCCCGACCGAGCAGATGAGCAGGTACTTGTACGACGCCTCGAGCGACGCGCGCGTGCGCTCGAAGTTCACGAGGAAGACCGACGCGAGCGTCGTCCCCTCGACCGCGACCCACATGAGTCCCACGTCGTCGGTGGCGACGGCGAGCAGCATGGTGAAGACGAAGAGGTGGAAGAGGAGGTAGAAGCGCCCCGAGGCGTACCGCGGTGCCTCGACCGCCGCCAGCGCGGCGACCAAGCCGATGAGCACGGCCATCCACGCCGAGAGGGCGTCGGCGCGGAGGACGCCGCCGAGCGCCGTGAGGTCGCGCCCGCGGTAGACCGTCCCCGCAACGGCGAGCGCCGCGACGAGCGTCAGCGTCGAGGTGGCGGCGTGGACGGCCGTCGCCGGACGGCCGCGCGCGCGCGTCAGGACGAGCGCGCCGGCCAGCGGCGCCGCGAGGAGCAGGACGAGCGTCATCCGCGCAGCTCCCGGAGCCGGCGCTCCTCGATCGACTCGTGCTCGCGGCGGACCTCGCCGACGACCGCCTCCATGATGAGCACGATGACCAGCACGTCGAGGAACACGCCCGCCTCGACGATGCCGGGCAGCCCGTAGGTGGCGAGCAGCGCCAGGCCGAAGACCCCGTTCTCGAAGACGAGGAAGCCGAGGATGTGGCCGAGCGCGTCGCGGCCGGTCACGCAGAGGAACAGGCCGATCAGCGCCATCGCGAAGGCGAGCGGGATCGCGCCCTCGGTGGGCAGCTCCGTCGCGGCCTTGACCGGCAGCATGACGACGTAGGCGACCACGACGAGCGCCCCCGCGACGAGGAGGGCGATGCCCGACGACCGGCCCGGCGTCACGGGGCGTACGGGCATGCCCGCGCCGATGCGCCGGAGCACGCGCGGGATCGCCCAGGCCTTGACGACGATGAAGACGAGGGCGAGGAGCAGGAGCCGTGGCCGCCCCGCGAGCACGCCGAGGGCCCCGGCGAGCGCGGCGAGGACGAGCGACTGGATCGTGAAGAGGCGGAGCCGGCCGGGCCAGCTCTGCCGCCAGACGATCGCGAGCGCCACGACGAGCCCGACGAACGCGAGGAGGTTCGACGCGGTCGTCATCGGACGAGGAAGACCGCCGTCACGGAGAGGAGCGCCAGCGCGAACGAGCCGGCGAGGAGCTCGGGCACGCGGAAGAGCCGGAGCTTCGCCATGAGCGTCTCGAGCACCGCGAGGGCCGCCGTCAGGACCGCGAGCTTGCCCGCGAGCGCCAGGAGCCCGAGCAGGACCGGCACCGGCTCGACGAGGCTCGAGACGCCCCACGGGAAGAAGAGGTTGGCGAGGAGGGCGAGGAAGACGAAGAGCTTCATCGCCGCCGCCCACTCGACCAGCGCCAGGTGGCGCCCCGAGTACTCGAGCACCATCGCCCCGTGGATCATCGTGAGCTCGAGATGCGTGGCCGGGTTATCCACGGGCAGGCGACCCGTCTCCGCGAGCATGACGATGAAGAACGCGGCGAACGCGAGCAGGTGGGCAGGGTCGAGCGCGAGCCGGGGCTCGCTCGCGAACCGCTCGACGATGCCGCCGAGGTTGGTCGTCTCCGCGCGCAGGGCGAGGGCGAAGACCGCCAGGATCACGGTCGGCTCGGCGAGCGCCGCGACCGCCACCCCGCGGCTCGATCCCATCCCGCCGAAGGCGCTCCCCGAGTCGAGTCCGGCGAGCGCGAGGAAGAACGTTCCGAGCATGAAGAGGTACATCAAGAGAATGATCCCGGCGAACGGCAGGCCCGTCCGCGAGGCGAGGACCGGGACGATCACCGCCGCGACCAGCATGGTCGCGACCAGCACGTAGGGCGTTACGCGGAAGATCCACGACGTCGTCGTCGAGACGACCGCGTCCTTGACGAGCAGCTTCCGGAGATCGGCGTACGGCTGCCACGGCGCGGGCCCGCGGCGTCCGACCAGCCGCGCCTTCAGCGTGCGGAGGACCCCCACGAGCAGCGGCGCGCCGAGGCCGACGACGAGGACCTGGGCGAGCGCGGTGGCAAGGCCGGCGATCACGCGAGCACCAGCAGGACGAGGAGCATCGCGAGGATGTACGCGAGGTAGACGTTGGTGCTGCCCGACTGGATCGCCCGCGCGCGGCGCGCGACGGCGGAGAGCGTGCCGAGCACGGGCCGGTAGAGCCAGTCCTCGAAGATCGAGCGCGTCGGGTTCTCGTACTCGATCCGCTCGACGAAGAGGCGCGACTCGGGATGGAACTCGATCGCGAGCCGCTTCGCGGGCCGGTAGAAGAAGTCGAAGACGCGCTTGAACGGGTTCGAGAAGGCCGTGGCCGTGTACTCCATGCGCGAGGTCTGGAGCACGCGCCCGCAGCCCCAGGTCTCGGCGCGGCGCACGCGGCGCGAGGCGCCGGCGAGCCGCAGCGCGACGAGCGGGAGCATGAGCCCCCCGGCGAGCGCGACGGCGAGCACGAGCGTCGAGAGGCTGCCGAAGTCGCCGGAGACGCTCAGGGTGAGCCCGTCGACGACCTCGACCGGCGCCGTGGCGCCCGTCAGCCCGCGCGCCACCCCGAGGAGCACCGGCACCACGAGCGTCGGGGCGAGGCCCAGCCCGAGGCAGAGGACGGCGAGCGCGACCATCGCCGCGCGCATCGAGCTCGGCGCCTCGTGGGCGCGCGCCGCGGCCTCGCTCCGGGGGAGCGCGAGGAACGAGATCCCGAACGCCTTCACGAAGCAGGCCATCGCCAGGCCGCTCGTGAGCGCGAGCCCGGCGATCCCGAGCGCGAAGACGAGGTTCAGCGCGGGCTCCGCGAGGCGCGTGTTCTGGAGCAGGGCCATGAACGTGAGCCACTCGCTCACGAAGCCGTTGAAGGGCGGGAGGGCCGCGATCGCCGCCGAGCCCGCGAGGAAGCACGCGGCCGTCCAGGGCATGCGCTTGATGAGCCCGCCCAGCTCCTCCATGTTGCGCGTGCCGGTGCCGTGCACGACCGCGCCGGCGCCGAGGAAGAGGAGCGCCTTGAACGCGGCGTGGTTCAGCGTGTGGTAGAGGCCGGCGGCGAGCGCCAGGAGCGCGAGCGCCTCGAGCCCGGCCGGCCGGTAGATCATCGCCGCGCCGACGCCGATCAGGATGATCCCGATGTTCTCGATGCTGTGGAACGCGAGCAGGCGCTTGAGGTCGTGGTCCACGAGCGCGTAGAGGACCCCGATCACGGACGACGTCGCGCCCAGGAGCAGGACCGCGACGCCCCACCAAACCGGCCCGGCGCCGAGCCAGTCGAAGCCGGCGCGCAGCAGCCCGTAGACGCCGAGCTTGATCATGACGCCCGACATCAGCGCCGAGACGTGACTGGGCGCGGCCGGGTGCGCGAGGGGGAGCCAGACGTGGAGCGGGATCACGCCGGCCTTGCCGAGGAAGCCCGCGGCGAGGAGCACGAAGACGGCGTCGCGCCGGAGGGCCGTGAGGCCCGGCGCGGCTGCGTGCCAGTCGGCGAAGCGCCAGCTCCCCGTGGCCGCGCCGAGCAGCAGCATGCCCGCGAGCAGGCAGACGAGCCCGGCGTGGGTCATGACCGCATACACCCACGCGGCCCGCACCGCGCCCGGCTCGCGCGGGTCGTGGAGTACGAGGAAGTAGCAGGCGAGCGACATGAGCTCCCACGCGATCGCGAACGACATGAGATTCGCCGCGAGCGGGACGACGCACATCGCCAGGACGAAGCCGACATAGGCCAGGACCCCGCGGCGCTCGCCTCCGGCGTAGCCGATGGCGTAGATCGACGCGGGGATGGTGGCGACGCCGACGAGGGCGAGGAAGAAGCCGCCGAGCGGGTCCAGCGCCAGCTCGAGGCCACCGAGGGGCACGAGCCACGGCACGGAGAGCGTCCACGCGCGACCGAACACGCCGGCGAGGCCCGCCGCGATCGCCACGACGCCGACCGCGGTCGCGCAGAGGAACCCGAGCGCGGCCATCAGCGGCGGCGGCCGAGCACGTCGAGGAGCCCTGCGAGGATCGCCGCCGGTGACGGCGGGCAGCCCGGGATGACGGCGTCCACGGGCACGACGTCGCCCACACCGCCCACGATCGCGTACGAGCCGCGGAAGATCCCGCCGTCGCGGGCACAGTCGCCGACGGCGACGACCAGCTTCGGGTCGGGCGTGGCCTCCCACGTCCGGCGGAGCGCCTCGGCCATGTTCCGCGTCACGGGGCCCGTCACGAGCAGGCAGTCGGCGTGACGCGGCGAGGCGACGACGTGGAGGCCGAAGCGCTCGAGGTCGTAGTGGGGCCCGGTGAGCGCCGCGATCTCGAGCTCGCAGGCATTGCACGATCCGGCGTCCACCTCGCGGATCCCGAGCGAGCGGCCGAAGACGCGGCGGACCGCGTCCGCGAGCCGGGCGCCGACCCGCTCGACGTCGGCGTCGTGCCGGACGGGCTCGGTGACGATCCCGGCGCGGAGGGCGGCCTGGAGCTGGCGGAACACGGGTCAGCGCCGCCGCGGCGGGCGGGCCTCCTCGCGGAGCGCGCGAAGCATGCCCTGGGTGCTGACGAGGTGGTTATCGAAGATCCGGCGCGCGACGTCGAGCAGGTCGCCGACCAGCGGGTCGCGGAGCGCGTAGCGCACCGTCGTGCCCTCCTTCCGCGCGCCGACGACGTTCGCGCGCCGCAGGACCGCGAGCTGCGAGGAGACGGTGGGCTGGTCGAGGCCGAGCGCGGCCTGGAGCTCCTGGACGCTCCGCTCGCGCGCGCGCAGGAACTCGAGGATCCGGATGCGGAGCGGGTGGGCGATCGCCTTGAAGAAGTCCGCCTTGAACGCCTGCAGCTCCGTGGACGCGAGGGCCTGGGCCACGGGAACTTCTTATATCTCGATATGCCTATATAGTCAATTCGTCCCGAGCAGCTCGCGGTACACGCCCGTGGTGAGCTCCATGGACGCGTCGATCGAGTAGCGGGCGCTCACGAGCCGCGCGCCCGCGCGGCCGAACGCCTCGGCCCGCGCCGGGTCGTTGACGAGGTCGAGGATCGCCGCCGCGAGGGCACGGGGGTCGCCCGGCGGCACGAGGCGCCCCGTCTCGCCGTCGCGGACGAGCTCCGGGCTGCCGCCGACCGTGGACGCGACGACGGGCGTGCCGACCGCGAAGGCCTGCGGGATCACCTGCGAGGTGGCCTCCGAGCGGATCGACGGGAGCACGAGGACGTCGAGCGCGGCCATGATCTCGGGGATGTCGCGGCGGAACCCCGTCAGGGTCACCGCCGCCTCGAGCCCCATGTCGCCGGCCCGCCGGCGCACCTCGCCGTGGCCCACGCCGTCCCCGACGATGAGGAAGCGCGCGTCCGGGCGCGCGCGGAGGACTTCGCGCGCGGCCTCGAGAAAGACGTTGTGGCCCTTGGACCCTCGGATATTGGCGACGAGGCCGACCAGCGGCCGGCCGGCCGTGAGACCGAGCTCGTCGCGCACCGTCTTGCCGGAGACGCCGGGATGAAAGCGCCGCGTGTCCACGCCGGGCGGGATCGAGACCACGCGCGCGGCCGGCACGCCCGCGCCGACGACGATGGCGCGCACGGCCTCGCCGCTCGTGACCACGCGGTGGGCCAGGCGATACACGAGCGCACGGCGGGACAGGATCCGGATGGACACGTGACGGCTGCGCACCACGGCGAGCCCGAGCGACCGCGCGGCGAGGCCGCCGAGCCAGCTGTCCACGGAGCTATGGGTGTGGACGAGGCCCACCGCGCGCGCGTGCATGAGCCGGCGCAGGGTCAGCAGCGCGCCCAGGTCGTGGATGCCGCGCATCCGGACCGGGACCGTCGGGATCCCGGCGGCCTCGGCCTCGGCGAGGAGGGGGCTCGCGGGCTGGCAGGCGACGAGCGCTCCCCAGCCGTGGTCGAGGAGCCAGCGCGACTCGGCGAGGATCCGGAGCTCCTGGCCGCCGAGCCCGCGCGACGCCTCGGTGTGGAGGATCGTCGGCATGGCGACAGACTACCGCCGCCGACGCTCAGAGGAAAAGAAGCGGGTGTTGGGGGGCTCGGGGGCTACCAGCGGCCGCCGCGGGAGCCGCCGCGGCCGCCGCCACCGCCGCCGCCGCCACCGCCGAAGCCCCCACGGCCACCGCCGCCGCCCCGGCCACCGCCGCCGCTGCCCGGCGCCTTCGCCTTCTCGACCTGGATGGTGCGGCCGTCGAAGCTCGTGCCGTTCAGCTTGCTGATGGCGCTCTCGGCTTCCTCGGGCGTCGCCATTTCGACGAACCCGAAGCCGCGCGAGCGGCCGGTGTCCCGGTCCGTCACGACGCTCGCGGACTCGACCGTGCCGCACGCCGCGAACGCCTCGCGCAAGCGCTCGTTGGAAGTGGAGAAGGAGAGGCCGCCGACGAAGAGCTTGACCGCCATGGAAGGAGCTCCTTGTGCCTTCCGACGCTTTGCACGGCCCTGAGCTCGGAAGGAGGTCGGGGACGCGGCCTGGCGGGGAGGAAGGTTCCCGGCGAACCGACGACCGCACCAGACAGGTGGAGTATACACTTGTTGGCAAGAGCCGCGGGCCGAATCTTGCCGAGGTGCGCGTGGTCGATTTCCTCATCCGGCATTTCCAATATGTCGGGCTCTTCCTGGTTCTCCTGGGCGCCGGCCTCGGCCTGCCGGTGCCCGAGGAGGTGCCGGTCGTCGCGGCCGGTGTTCTCTCACGCGCCGGGATTTTCAGGTGGTGGCTCGCGCTGCCCGTGTGCCTCGTGGGCGCCCTCGCCGGCGACGCCGTCCTCTACTGGACCGGCCACCACTGGGGCGAGCGGGTGCTCGACTGGCGGCCCGTCCGCCGCATCCTCCCCGCGGCGCGCGCGGCGCGTCTGCTCGTGGCGTACCGCGAGCACGGCGCGAAGATCGTCTTCGGCGCCCGCCACGTGATGGGGCTCCGGGCGGCGGCGTTCCTCACGGCCGGCATCGCGCGGGTCCCGTTCTGGAAGTTCCTCGCGGCGGACGCGGCCGCCGCCTGCCTCGGCCTTCCCGCGGGCTTCGCCCTGGCCTTCGCGTTCGCCGACCGGGTGGAGAGCGTGCTCGCCGACGTCCACCGCGTCGAGCGCTGGGCGGCGCTCGTCGCCGTCCTCACCGTCGCCGTGTGGCTCGCGCTCCGGGCGTACCGCAAGGCGCGGCGCGCGTAATGCTATAGTCGGCGTGGAGACTGGCGTGACGTCAGGCGAACGGAAGCCCTGGCACGCGATCTTTCGGCTGCTCGAGGGCGACGAGCGGGTCTTCGCGGTCCTCCTCGCCGTCGTGATGGTGGGCGGCCTCGCCACCCTCGGCGTCGTCCCCCTGCGGCCACGTCACCGGATCGACCTCTTCAACCTCGTCTTCTGGTTCGCCGCCTACAAGGTGTGCATCTTCGCCCTCGTGACCGTGAAGCCGCGCGCGACGGCCGCGATCTTCGTGGGCGCTCTCGCGATCGACCTCGCGGTGGTCTTCGTGCTCCTCTCCCTCACCGGCGGCGGCGACAGCCTCTTCGTCAACCTCTTCTACCCGCTGGTCGCCGTCAACGCCTACTACTTCGGGAGGTGGGTCGGCTTGCTGCTCGCCGCGGTCGCCGGCCTGCTCTACTGGACGGCGGCGTGGCTCGCGCCGCCCAACGCCGCGTGGACGGCGGTGGTATTCCTGATGGGGCTCGTCGGGCTGCCCGCGTACGCCCTGGGGCACGTGGCGGATCGCGAGCGCCGGGCGCGTACCGAGGTCGAGCGGCTCAACGTCGAGCTCACGGGGACGCTCTCGCGGCTCCAGACGGCGCAGCAGGAGCTGCTCGTCGCCGAGCGGATGGCGACCGTGGGCCGCGTCTCGCTCAAGGTCGCCCACGAGGTGCGCAACCCCATCAGCGCGATCGAGCTGAACGCCGAGATGCTCGACGACATCGTGCGCGGGCGCGCCGGCCAGGACATGGAGGACGCGACGGGGCTCGTGCGGGCGATCCGCGACCAGGTCAACACGCTCGACGCGATCACCGAGGAGTACCTGGCCTTCGCGCGGTTCCCGAAGCCGAACTTCGAGGAAGAGTCGGTGAACCAGCTCGTCCAGGAGCTCGCCGACTTCGTCCGCCCGGTCTGGAGCAGGCAGGGACTCGCCGTGCGCGTGGAGATTGACCCGGACGTGCCCATGACGGAGATCGACCGCGGGCTCATGCGCCAAGCGATCCTGAACCTCGTGAAGAACGGGCTCGAGGCGCTCTCGAGCGGCGGCGAGCTGACGATCGCGAGCCACTTCGCCGGCGACGCCACCGAGATCGCGGTGTCGGACACGGGCTCGGGCATCCCGGACGCCGTCGGTGCGCGGCTCTTCGAGCAGTTCTTCACGACCAAGCCCCAGGGTACGGGCCTCGGTCTCTCGATCGCGCGCCAGATCGTCGAGGAGCACGGCGGCGAGATCCGCTGGGCGAACCGGCCGGGGCGGGGCGCGACCTTCACGATCCGCCTGCCGATCAAGCGCGTGCCGGCGACGAGGGACGTGGATGCCTGAGCCCGCGACGCTGCTGGTGGCCGACGACGACCCCGGGCTCCGCGAGAGCCTCGAGCGGACGCTGACGCGCGAGGGCTACAAGGTCCTCCTCGCCTCCGACGGCAACGCCGCGCTCGAGCGTCTGCAGGGGGGCGGGATCGACCTCGTCCTCACCGACCTCAAGATGCCGGGGCTCACCGGCATCGAGGTGCTGCGCGCGGCCAAGGCGATCGCCCCCGACGTGGACGTGATCCTCCTCACCGCGTTCGGGACCGTCGAGGAGGCCGTGAAGGCGATGAAAGAGGGCGCCTACGACTTCCTCACCAAGCCCTTCCGGCGCGCCCAGGTGCTCCGCCTCATCCGCCAGGCGCTCGAGCGCCGCGAGCTGATCCAGCAGAACCGCGCCCTCCAGCAGCGGCTCGACGACCTGCTCCAGCAGGGCGTGGTCATCGGCTCGAGCCCCGCGTTCCGCCGGATGATGACGGTCGTCGAGCAGGTCGCCGACAGCTCGGCGACGGTCCTGCTCCAGGGCGAGAGCGGCACGGGCAAGGAGCTCGTGGCCCGCGCGATCCACGAGCGCTCGGCGCGGCGGAAGGGCCCGTTCGTGGCGGTGAACTGCGCCGCGTTGCCGGAGACGCTGCTCGAGTCCGAGCTCTTCGGGTACGAGAAGGGCGCATTCACCGGCGCGGCGGGGCGCAAGGAGGGGCGCTTCGAGCTCGCCGACGGCGGCACGCTGTTCCTCGACGAGGTCGCCGACCTCTCGCCGGTGACCCAGCCGAAGATCCTGCGCGTCCTGCAGGAGGGCGAGTTCGACCGGCTCGGCGGCACGCGCTCGCTCCGCGTGGACGTCCGGATCGTCACGGCGACCAACCAGGACCTCATCCAGATGGTAAAGGGCAAGCGCTTCCGCGAGGACCTCTACTATCGGCTCAATGTCATCACCGTCCGCGTGCCCCCGCTCCGCGAGCGCTACGAGGACGTCCGCGTCCTCGCCCAGCACTTCCTGCGCATCTACGCCGCGAAGAACGGCCGGAAGCTCGAGGGGTTCAGCGCCGAGGCCATCGAGCGTCTCGAGGCCTACGCGTGGCCGGGCAACGTCCGCGAGCTCGAGAACCTCGTCGAGCGCAGCGTCGTGCTGGCGCGGAAGGACCGGATCGACGCCGAAGATCTGCCGGAGGAGATCGTCGGCGTGAAGCGCGCGCCGCGCGACGCCATCCTGGAACTGGTCGGCACCCCGCTCGGCGAGATCGAGCAGCGCCTGCTCGACGAGACACTCCGCATCACCGGGGGCAACAAGACGCAGGCGGCCAAGCTCCTCGGCATCGACGTGCGCACGGTGGCGCGCAAGCTCGAGCGTCGCGAGGACGCGGACGAGGTGGGCGAGGCCCCCGCCTCGTGAAGGCGCTGCTCCTCACGCGCGAGTACCCGCCGCACGTCTACGGCGGGGCCGGCGTGGTCGCAGACCAGCTCTCGCGCGCGCTGGCGCGGCGGATGCCCGTCGAGGTGCGCTGCTTCGGCGAGCGCGCGCCCGGCGCCGCGCCCGAGGGCGTCACGGTCCGGGGCTACGCGCCCTGGGCGCGCCTCGCGGCGGGGGCGGACGGGCCGCGCTTCGCGCCCGCCCTCGAGACCCTCTCGATCGGGCTCGCGATGGCGCGCGACCCGGTGGACGCCGACGTCGCCCACGCCCACACGTGGTACGCGGACATGGCGGGCCTCTGGATCCGCACGCTCCACCGGATCCCGCTCGTCGTGACGCTCCACAGCCTCGAGCCCCTCCGGCCGTGGAAGGCCGACCAGCTCGGCAGCGGCTACCTGCTCTCGAGCTGGATCGAGAAGACGGCGGTGGAGGCCGCCGACCGCGTGATCGCGGTCTCGAGCCGGATGCGCGAGGACATCCTCGCGCACTTCGACGCCGATCCCGCGAAGGTCGTGGTGATCCACAACGGGATCGACCCCGAGCGCTTCCGGCGCACCGAGCGGCGCGACGCGCTGGACCGCCTCGGCGTCAGACCGCCCTACGTCCTCTTCGTCGGCCGGATCACCGATCAGAAGGGGATCTTCCACCTCCTCGAGGCGGCGCCCCGGCTGCCGAAGGGCGTGCAGGTCGTCCTCTGCGCCTCGGCGCCGGACACGCCCGAGATCGAGGAGCGCCTGCGCCGCGCGGTGTCGCGGCAGCCGAACGTCCTCTGGATCGGCGAGATGGCGCCCGTCGAGACCGTCGTCCAGCTCTACAGCCACGCCGCCGTCTTTGCGTGCCCCTCGGTGTACGAGCCCTTCGGCCTGATCAACCTCGAGGCGATGGCGTGCGAGACGCCGGTCGTCGCGTCCGCCGTCGGCGGGATCGTCGAGGTCGTCGAGGACGGCAAGACCGGCCTCCTGGTGCCGCCGTCCCGTCCCGACGAGCTCGCCGCGGCGCTCCGGCGCGTGCTCGAGGACGAAGCGCTCGCGCGGGCGATGGGGCGCGCCGGCCGCCGCAGGGTCGAGGCGCAGTTCAGCTGGGCGAGCGTGGCCGAGCGGACCGAGCGCGTCTACGCCGACGCGATCGCGGAGTTCGCGCGCTCGACGGGCGAGGGCTGACGCCGGTGCCCGCGGCCGCGCTGGCCGGCGTCGGCGGCTTCGTCTTCGACCTCGACGGCTGCGTCTGGAACGGCGACGCGCTGAACCCCGGGGCGGGGGAGACGCTCGCGGCGCTCCACCGCGCGGGGCGCGGGCTCGCGTTCGTGACCAACAACTCGCGCGCGACCGGCGAGGACATCCGCCGGCGTCTCCGCGCGCTCGGCGTCGCGGCCGCCGAGCACGCGCTCACGCCCCTCGAGATCATCGGGGACGTGATCGCGCGGCGCTACGGCCCCTCGCGCGTGCTCGTGATCGGCGCCGAGGAGCTCGCGCGGGTCATCGCGCGCGCCGGTCACGAGGTCGTCCTCGTGAAGGACTACCGGCGGGCGACGGTCGTCGCGGTCGGCAACGACTTCGACCTCACGTACGAGCGGCTCACCGCCGCCGCGCGCGCCTGCGCCGCGGGCGCGCCCCTCGTCACGCCCAACGTCGACCCGCGCCTGCCGCTCGAGGGCGACGAGTTCCTCCCGGGCTGCGGCGCCCTCGTCGAGGCGGTCGCCGTCGCCGCGGGCGTCCGGCCCGTCGTCGTCGGCAAGCCCGAGGCGCCGCTCTTCCGCATCGCGCTCGAACGGCTGGGCCTGCCGCCGGCGTCGGCGGCGATGGTGGGCGACAGCGTGCCGTCGGACATCGCCGGCGCGCGCGCCGTCGGCATGCGCACGGTGCTCTACGCTCCCGCGGGCGGCCCCGCCGGCGCCGCCGACCTCGTCGTCGGCTCGTTCGCCGAGCTCGCCGCCGCCGCGGGCGTCGGCCCCGCGGCCGCGTGATAATCTAGGTCGCCATGTTCGACGTCGGCCTCCAGGAGATGCTCCTGATCGCCGTCATCGCCCTGCTCGTCTTCGGACCCTCGAAGCTCCCCGAGCTCGGGCGCATGTTCGGCCGCGCGATGCGCGAGTTCAGGCGCGCGAGCGACGAGTTCCGGCAGACGGTCGAGACGAACCTGCACGTGCACGATCTCGACCCCGTGATCCAGCCGCCCGCGGCCGAGACGCCGGCGCCCGCGCTCCCGTCGGAGACCGAGGCCACGCCCGCCCTCGAGACGGCGGCCGCCGTCGCGGTCGCCGAGCCGGGCGAGCCGTTCTGCAGCCAGCGGGGCTCGCGCCTCTTCCACAAGAGCGACTGCGCCTGGGTGAAGCGGATCCCCGAGACCGAGCGCCAGTACTGGAAGCACGTCGCGGACGCGCGGGACCAGGGCTGCGTGGCGTGTCCGGTCTGCGAGCCCTGGGAGCCCTCCTCCTGACCGGCTCTTTTTTTCCTGGACAAGCTCAACACGCGTTGAGTATCATCCAGAGCCACGGGAGGCCGCCATGCGCGAGCTGACGATGAAGCAGCGGGAGGTCCTGGAGTTCATGAGGGGCTTTCAGGCACGCCACGGGGCGCCGCCGACCGTGCGCGAGATCGCCCACCGCTTCAAGGTCACGCCGCGCGCCGCCTTCGACCATCTCCGCGCGCTCGAGCGCAAGGGCGCGCTCCAGCGGCGCCCGAGCGCCGGACGCACCTCGCGCGCCCTCACGCTCACGGAGCCGGTGGGCCCGCGCGCCTACCGCGCGGTCCCGATCCTCGGCCGGATCGCCGCCGGCTCGCCGCTCCTCGCCGAGGAGAACCGGGAGGGCGAGCTGCCGGTCGCGGCGTCGGCCCTCGCCGACCGCGGCGAGGACGTGTTCGCGCTCCGCGTCCGCGGCCAGAGCATGATCGACGCCCACATCGTGGACGGCGACCTCGTCCTGGTCCGCCGTCAGGACACGGCCCAGCCCAACGACATCGTCGTCGCCCTGCTCGAGTCCGAGGCGGGAGGCGACGCCGAGGCCACCGTGAAGCGCTACCTGCGCGACGGCCAGCGCGTCGTGCTGAAGCCGGAGAACGCGGCGATGAAGCCGATCGTCGTGGACCCGGCCGCGCGCCAGGTGAGGATCCTCGGCAAGGTCATCGGAGTGCTTCGCGGGTTCTGAGTCAGGAGGCTTCCATGCATTCCCACGCCGTCACGTACACGCTTCTCCATCGCCGGAGCACCCGCGCCTTTTTTTTGGCGCCGACCACTCAACACGTGGGGAGTCGACGAGTCGTCCTCGAGGTGGCGCGCGCGCTCATGGCGCTCG
The DNA here is from genome assembly GCA_035260325.1 of Candidatus Methylomirabilota bacterium. Classification (NCBI taxonomy): domain Bacteria; phylum Methylomirabilota (SeqCode); species Candidatus Methylomirabilota bacterium. The sequence continues at coordinate 15,676 of DATFVL010000080.1, forward strand.
CGGCGCTCACTGGCTGGGCCGGCGTCTGTCTCCTTCTCGCGGGTTAGGCGGGGGGACGTGGGTGCGCTCGTACACCTTCGCGCCCAGGAAGAGGTCGAAGAGCCCGCCGTCGATCCGGCCGGCCCGGCGCTCGGCGGCGAGGATGTCGAGCGCCGCCTCGACCGGCACCGCCGCCTTGTAGGGCCGGTCGCCCGCGGTGAGCGCGTCGTAGATGTCGGCGATCGTCATGATGCGTGACTGGAGCGGGATTTCGTCCGCCTTCACCCCGTACGGGTAGCCCGAGCCGTCGAGCTTCTCGTGGTGCGAGCGCGCGATCTCCGGAATCCGCCGGAACTCCTTGGTCCACGGGATCTGGGCGAGGAACTGGTAGGTGTGGACCACGTGAGACTGGATCTGCTGGATCTCGTCGGGCGTGAGGCTGCCCTTGGGGATCGCGAGGATCGCGGCTTCGTCGGGGGTGATCACCGTGTGGCGGTTGCCCAGGTGGTCCTCGAAGCTCCGGAGCGCGAGCCGCTCG